>NZ_JBFROI010000166.1:0-714 GCF_041471405.1 Vibrio sp. 10N.261.52.C11 | reverse complement strand
ACTTATTATTAATTAACTGCTAATTTATAATTAAAGATAAAAATAAATGATAAGGTTTTAACTATGGCCAATAACGCAGATGCAATTAATGTAGCAGTAGATAAAGAAAGAGATAACATAAACGATGATGGTAAAAATTATACACCGTATCGACATAGAAAAGGTATGACTCTTTATCTTCGATTAAATATAAATGTAAACAATGAAGATTTTAGAAATGGATCTCCCAAAACAATGGTGATTAATGTTGCTCAAAAACGTATTGATGAGTATCCGAAGTATACATTTGAAGAGTTTGTAAGTAACAATGCTTCAGAATGTGTGAAGTCGGGGGAATTCGAGATTACGCGAGGTGCCTATGAAAAATTTTTAGCTAAACATAAATACTATTACAGAATATTTCATGAAGCAAAAGTGAATGAGTGTCGTGGTTACTTCTTTATTGACAGAGCTGGAATTAAGAAAGAGGCTGCAAAGATATCAAAGCCAGTTCATGACGTAGCAGATATGGTTGAAAAGCTTGCTTTAGATGGTCTTTTGACTGCTGTAGAAGCACAAGATCTGTATCAATCAATGTACAGAATTAAACAAGTATTAGACGCATACGTTATGCCTGATATTCTTTTTCAGAATATGCTTTTCTATGATAAAAAATTGACTGATAAAATTAAAAACTACAATAATTTATCTAACTTTAAAATTTCAAGTAAAGCA
>NZ_JBFROI010000165.1:0-1169 GCF_041471405.1 Vibrio sp. 10N.261.52.C11 | reverse complement strand
CAATTTAATAATAGGCATTTAAATTTTTGATATTAAAAGAAAGGATTGATATGGTTGATGTGTTATTGCATCCTATTAATTTAGGTTCAATTGTTTTAAAAAATCGTATCGTTATGCCACCTGTAGCATTTTCTGAAGCCACTAAATCCGGAAACTTCGTTAACGATATGATGGCAACATATTATTCTCGACGTTCATCTGCGGGATTGAGAATCGCTGTGGGAAATCTGTTTTATCCGAAAGAACAAGAGTATTCGTTGCCTTCTGCTCTCGATACTCAAGAACAGATTATGGAATGGAAAAAAATCACTGATTCAGTTCACAAAAGTGGTGGCGTGATTTTCGCTCAATTATGGTACGGTGGTCACCCCGAAAATATCGATGGTGGACAATCTATTACTTCTTCCGTAGTCAAAAAAGATAGTGTTAAGGTTTTTGTTGATACTAAAAATCGTAATCAGGAGTTTGTCGGGGCAGCAATACCAAAAGAAACTACAAACAGTATTTTCGACATCGCTGAAAAGTATCGACAAGTTGCTTTGACTGCTATGACGTCTGGCTTTGATGGTGTCGAACTACATGTAGAAAATGGCTATTTCGCTCATCAATTCATAGAATCAGAGGGCAATACCTTCGTTTATGAGTATGAAGGTTTTACAGAGAATCGCCTGCTTTTTTGAATGTGGTTGTTGATACTCTTATTAGTGCTATAGGAAAAGACCGTGTAGGGGGTCGCTTGGCTCCATTTGCACCTCTAAACGGAGCTGTCGATAAAAATACAGCAAAAACTTATATATCAGCAGTTAAATCTCTCAATAAATCGCGAGTTGTCTATATTCATATAGATGAATTTGATTCGGGTGATGACCCAGCAATCCCTATAGAGTTTAAAATAGCTATTCGAGATTTATATAAAGGAATAATAATTTCTACTGGTCGATATCATTCCGAACAGGCCAGAATAGCAATAGAGTCTGATTTAACTGATATGGTAGGGTTCGGTCCACTGTTTATGCCCCCCCTCCAACTTACTGAATAGAATTAAGAATAATTAGAAATTTTGTAAATATAACTCTAAACTTTATTCACAATTGGTAGAATAGGATTGGTTGATTATTTTTTATTTTATTAAATTGATATTTATTAGCATCTTACGGTACATATGACAA
>NZ_JBFROI010000164.1:0-293 GCF_041471405.1 Vibrio sp. 10N.261.52.C11 | reverse complement strand
GGCTACATGGATTCCCCCGGTTGTCAAACATCCGCTAAACTTATGTTGATGGGTTTTGGACTGCCGCTCTACATTCGGCCTACTTATCGACGATTCGCATACGTCGTGGCCCTGATGACTTTGCGCGACTGCGGTGCCTTATTCGTTAGATGACATCTAGTGTGTCCGCCGCATTAACAGGCTCTCCGCAAGTGGTCTTAACCTATCTCCATCATTAGCGTCTGCAATGACCCGGTGGGTTTAACTCTCTATGCTGCTTAGGTTTCTACTTAAGCAGCATAGTTTTCATATTC
>NZ_JBFROI010000163.1:0-455 GCF_041471405.1 Vibrio sp. 10N.261.52.C11 | reverse complement strand
TGGAGAGTTGAATCAACGTGTCGCCGATACTGAACAAGTCTTCGACTCTTTTGCTAAGGTCAGCGCTAATGTTCAACGAGTGATGAAAGTTCGAGGTATTGGGCCGCAAACCGCTACTGCGATACTTGCTTCGATAGGCAATGGTTCTCAATTTGATAAAAGCCGTGATTTCTCTGCTTGGCTAGGACTCGTACCAAAGCAATATTCCACAGGAGGAAAACCTCGCTTAGGCCGAATAACCAAACACGGTGATAAATACTTACGAACACTATTAGTTCATGGCGCAAGGACCGTGATTGCCAACCTTGGCGACAAGCAAGATAAGTTAAGTCAGTGGTGTCGCGGCGTTCTAGAACGAAGAGGAATGAACCGAGCAATAGTGGCACTGGCCGCGAAGAACGCACGAATTATATGGTCGCTTTTACACAATCAAACAGAATATGAAAACTATGCTG
>NZ_JBFROI010000162.1:0-558 GCF_041471405.1 Vibrio sp. 10N.261.52.C11 | reverse complement strand
TAATCCTTATTTGTTATACCCGTACTAAAATCGCCCTCAAAACTATGAAATAACCAATAATAAAATACTACCTAAGAATGCTGGAATTCCTGAGATAAACATAACCAAACCAAACTGATAATTCAGCCTTTTTTGTTCATGAAAATCAGACTCAAAATCATGATTAGAAACCATTTTCATTGTTTTATTTGAAGCTGGGTCTTGCGCCCAATTGCGACTTTGGCTATTTCCATCCCAAGTTAATCTAGCTATTCCCCAGATAATAATCACGATAAAGAATAGAAAATCCATCAAACTTGTTGAGTTGAAAAAGGCTACATATTTGGAAAGAATGAATACGATTAAAGCCGCTAATAGATTAGTAATAACAACCACTTTCAACAGATTTAGCATAGATATTCTTCCTTAATTGACCTTTTAGGGTATAACGCCAAATTAAGGTGTGAACAACGCCAACAACCCTACCTAAAGCATTGCGCCATAAACACTAAACTTGCTTGAAGTGAAAGCGCCGAGCGTTGTGAATCACTCTTAAATTTATTGTTGAACGAAGCCGCT
>NZ_JBFROI010000161.1:0-271 GCF_041471405.1 Vibrio sp. 10N.261.52.C11 | reverse complement strand
GATGCCAATGGTCATTGGTCGTTCACCGCGAACAGTGCGTTTAACCAATTAAACGTCGGCGATAAAGTCGAAGAGACTTTCACTGTCTCGTCTATTGATGGCACACCGTCGACCATCAAGGTGACGATTAATGGCACTAACGATGCAGCGACAGTCAGTACCGCAACAGTCAGTGTGGATGAGACTGATAAAGCGGTAACGACATCAGGAACGTTGACCAGTACTGACGTGGATAATCCAGATAATGCATTCACACCGGATTCTATTTCAG
>NZ_JBFROI010000160.1:0-784 GCF_041471405.1 Vibrio sp. 10N.261.52.C11 | reverse complement strand
AGCATGAATGCGGTGAGCTAGCGTCACAACTTCTGCAACGAACGTTGATGCGAGAGCAGTGCTTCAATCAAGCACTGGTTCTTCACTCAGATAATGGTGCGCCGATGAAGTCGTTGACGTTCAAAGCAAAAATGGAAGAGTTAGGTATTACTTCATCGTATAGTCGCCCAAGAGTCAGTGATGATAACCCGTCTGTTGAGTCATTGTTCCGCACGGTAAAGTACATGCCAAGCTGGCCAACAAAGGGCTTTGAAACAATCGACAGTAGTCGAAGTTGGGTTGAAGCCTTCGTACGCTGGTACAACACGGAGCACAAGCACAGTAAGCTGAATTATGTCACGCCTTCAGAGCGTCACAATGGAAAAGATAAAGAGATCTTGAAGCGCCGAGCGGAGGTACTACTCGCTGCAAAAGAGCTAAACCCTGAACGCTGGCCTGGTGATATCAGAAACTGTGAACCTGTTGGTGACGTTCACCTAAATCCAGAAAGAGAAGCTGCTTAATAAGTAAGCAAATGATGACAACTACCTTGAAAAACACCGTTATTAATCAATAAAGAACCACACGTAGGAATAGTTAGATTCATATTATTTCTCCCCAAAAAGACCATAAATGTGACTTTCATCACTGAAATTTTATAAAGCCTAGTCGTAAATTGTTAAATTTTTGATCTTTTTGTGAATAACGTCACATAGTGCTGAAATTAAGAACTTTTCAAATCTTTTAACATTCAAATTATTCTGTTTGACTATAGAATCCTTGAAAAATATAAATAAAAAACAAG
>NZ_JBFROI010000159.1:0-1049 GCF_041471405.1 Vibrio sp. 10N.261.52.C11 | reverse complement strand
GCTTTGTTTCCTAATTGGATCTCAGATAGAAACGGCCAGTATGGGTGATTATTAGGCTATTTCTATCGTTTTAGGCATACCTAACCCTGTGAGCTTATTCAACGCTTTAATCATGGCGTAGGTTTCACCAACCTGAGCATTATAGTTTCTTAAACTTAATCGCCCACCAAACAGTGTCTTTACACGGAACATAGCCGTCTCTGAAAGTGACCGTTTATGGTAACCGTACTTCTTTTTCCAATGTTTATTTGAGCCGTATAATTTCTGGCAAGCTACCGCCAGATTACGGGGGTGACCTCGTAACCAAAAAGCAGCACCTTCTCTCGGTGGAATAAGTGGAACAGCTTGTTTAATACGTATTGCTTCGTAGCATTGTCTTGTATCGTAAGCTCCATCACCAGATATCTCATTGATTCTACGACGAGTTTGATTCAGTAAATTAGGAAGAGCTTCACCGTCAGTGACATTCGATAAACTTAACTCAGCCGCAATGATTTCATGAGTGCCAGTGTCTACGGCTAAATGGAGCTTACGCCAAACTCGACGCTTCCCGTCAGTACCATGTTTTTTACTTTCCATTCACCTTCACCGTAGACCTTTAGCCCTGTTGCATCAATGGCTAAATGCTGTATTGCGCCTCGGGTCTTTGTCTTGAATGACACATTAACCGTTTTGGCTCGTTTACTGATGCATGAATAATGAGGACATGACAACGGGAGTTGAGCGAGTTTGAAAACAGAATCGATGAATCCTTGTAACGCTCTCAACGGCATCGCGAATACTCGTTTAACCATGAGGGCGGTCGTAATGGCTAAGTCACTAAACAATCGAGGTCGACCTCGTTTACCTTGCTTGAGTTGCTTCCACTGTTGAATCGCTTCCTCATCAATCCAGAATGTCAGTGAACCACGATTGATTAGGGCTTGGTTATATTGTTTCCAGTTAGTTGTTCTGTAGCGAGGCTTTGGCATTGCTCTAAGTATGTGAGTGAACTTAGATGATCTGATCGTAGCTTTAAGCATTAGTTCCCTGATTTAGGAAACAAAGCC
>NZ_JBFROI010000158.1:0-816 GCF_041471405.1 Vibrio sp. 10N.261.52.C11 | reverse complement strand
TCCGCGATGAACCTTTTTTTTTGCACTCGATTAAATCTGTCTAACTATTCATCTATGATCTTACATAGCTTACGTTGATGTGAATAATCAAGTGTTGCCAAGAATCATGGTTTACATTCCAGATCTTAGGTTCAGGTATTAAATATTACGAAGTTAGATAAAATTTAATTCTCTTAATGTAAAACCGGCTTTGTTTCCTAATTGGATCTCAGATAGAAACGGCCAGTATGGGTGATTATTAGGCTATTTCTATCGTTTTAGGCATACCTAACCCCGGTGTTTTTCAAGGTAGTTGTCATCATTTGCTTACTTATTAAGCAGCTTCTCTTTCTGGATTTAGGTGAACGTCACCAACAGGCGCACAGTTCCTGATATCACCAGACCACCGCTCAGGCTTTCGCTGTTTTGCAGCGAGCAATACCTCTACACGACGCTTCAAGATCTCTTTATCTTTTCCATTGTGACGCTCTGAAGGCGTGACGTAATTTAGCTGACTGTGCTTGTGCTCGGTGTTGTACCAGCGTACGAAGGCTTCAACCCAACTTTGGCTACTATCGATTGTTTCAAAGCCTTTCGTTGGCCAGCTTGGCATGTACTTTACCGTGCGGAACAATGACTCAACATACGGGTTATCATCACTGACTCTTGGGCGACTATACGATGAAGTAATACCTAACTCTTCCATTTTGGCTTTGAACGTCAACGACTTCATCGGCGCACCATTATCGGAGTGAAGAACCAGAGCTTGATTGAAGCACTGCTCTCGCATCAACGTTCGTTGCAGAAGTTGTGACGCCAGCTCACCGCATTCATGCT
>NZ_JBFROI010000157.1:0-206 GCF_041471405.1 Vibrio sp. 10N.261.52.C11 | reverse complement strand
CTCCAGGGTGTGTCTTACTTTTCACAAAGTAAGCCTAAATTGATGTTTTCCCATAAGCCCATCAATCAGGTTGTTCTCTTAACTCTTAAAAGAGGTAAGAAGAATATGGTGGAGGGAGACGGATTCGAACCATCGAAGGCAGTGCCGGCAGATTTACAGTCTGCTCCCTTTGGCCACTCGGGAACCCCTCCAGGGTGTGTCTTACT
>NZ_JBFROI010000156.1:0-378 GCF_041471405.1 Vibrio sp. 10N.261.52.C11 | reverse complement strand
GATTATCGGGAACCAAGAGCTGTGGTACACCACCGAAGTGCTCGAACGCATTGGCATGCGCCTCTAACCAGTAAGACTTACCTTGACTCGGGAAGGCTTCAACATAGGTGTAATTGGACGCACCTAAGGTCGCCACGAACACTTCTGCTTCGCGCACTTCACCTGTATCAGGGTTGACCACTTGAAGCCGAGGCCCACAGTAATCGATAAACAGCTTGTCACCTGCCACATGGAGCTGGCGCATGCTGCGCTTTTGAGTTTTGAACCAACGAGTGAAGTGCTCGCAGAACTGAGTGTAAGCGTAAGCTTGTTCTTGATATTGCTCATGGTATTCCTGCCACAACAACATCTTTGTCATGCCTTTACGTCTGAGTTCGA
>NZ_JBFROI010000155.1:0-357 GCF_041471405.1 Vibrio sp. 10N.261.52.C11 | reverse complement strand
GATTATCGGGAACCAAGAGTTGTGGTACACCACCGAAGTGCTCGAACGCATTGGCATGAGCCTCTAACCAGTAAGACTTACCTTGACTCGGGAAGGCTTCAACATAGGTGTAATTGGACGCACCTAAGGTCGCCACGAACACTTCTGCTTCGCGTACTTCACCTGTATCAGGGTTGACCACTTGAAGCCGAGGCCCACAGTAATCGATAAACAGCTTGTCACCTGCCACATGGAGCTGGCGCATGCTGCGCTTTTGGGTTTTGAACCAACGAGTGTAAGCGTAAGCTTGTTCTTGATATTGCTCATGGTATTCCTGCCACAACAACATCTTTGTCATACCTTTACGTCTGAGTTCGA
>NZ_JBFROI010000154.1:0-256 GCF_041471405.1 Vibrio sp. 10N.261.52.C11 | reverse complement strand
AATACAAATACAAATACAATAATAATTCAGAAAAGGCAGAACACATGATGTCCAACATTAGTTTACAAGGCTTAGACAAACTAGATCGTAAAATTCTTTCGAATCTACTCTCCAATGGGCGAGAATCGATTGCTAATCTTTCTCGCAACATCGGCTTGTCGCGAACAGCAGTCGCTGAACGCATCAACAGACTTGAAAAAACCGGTATTATCAAAGGGTATACGGCACAAATAAGAGTAGAAAATGACGGGAGAAA
>NZ_JBFROI010000153.1:0-3217 GCF_041471405.1 Vibrio sp. 10N.261.52.C11 | reverse complement strand
CTTAATCCTTATTTGTTATGAAAAGAGTCAGTCGTTTAAGATAGGCTACATAAGAAACTAGATAGAAAAATTCTGCATTTAAGTACAGAATTTCTCTGTCTAATAGCTGTTAGGCATCAAATATGGAGTATCCTGCAATGGATGGTGATGATAAAAAGCCGTACCTCTTTCTAAATTCATTTCTCGTAAAAGATGAGTATAAAGACCTTGATGTCAGTGAATTCTTAAAGAGTTCAGCTCAAGTGAATACCTACGACATTGATACTCAACATGAGTTAGAGGGGAATCTTTTCGTAAAAATCCCAACGGAGAAAAAGCCTAAGTGGACTGCTTTTACTGAAGAAGTGACAGGTGTAGATTTGGATGAACTGTCTAATAGATCTAGCTCCGCGTTATTAATTATTAAAACCCCCGACAATACAATGGCTTTTACTTTTGGTTATGGCCGTTTTCTCTTAGATACTAAGTATTTTGTGCATGACTTTGGAATAAAAACAGCGCTGAATACTTTAAAACACGACAGTTTGAGAAGCGTTGATCTTTTTACTTTAGATGATCAAGCTGTACAAAAAAAGTCTCAAGCAGCGAGGGAGTCAGGTGTAGGCGTCTTTGGAATTGATATTTCGAAAGATGTATTGAGAGCAGTAACAGGCTCACCTAAATCAGGTGTCAATTTAAAGAATATCTCAGGAGGTGATTCTGTATTTTCTTTTGGTATAGAGTTAAACATCGATGAAATCAGTGATTTAATCTCAACTCTTTCGGGCTATTACGACAACGACTCTTACAAAGGTGAATTTTCATGGGTAGATAACATTCGTAAGATTAAGGAATCGTCTGAAATTTCAAATCTAGATGATCATCTTGTTACTGCATTAAAAGCCAAAAGCTTTGATGTATGTGTCACTATTCCAGAGCTTGCTGATTGGGATTCTATTTGGGGCTTTAGCTTTACACGCTCCAAAAACTCTATAAATCCTACAATTGAAACTAATGACTACTATGCAAACCTTGATGTTTCAGCTGTATCTGTTGATTCAATAAAGAGAGACCGACTATTTGTATACGATGTCCATGAAAATGAAACAGAACACCAAATATATAAATCTATTTACTTTGAGCATAAAACAAGCGACAAAGTATATGTGCTGTTTGCTGGCGCATGGTACGAAATCGCTACCGACTTTATGACTAGAGTAAACACCACGCTTTCACAAATACCTATATCTAGCTTACCATTTCCTGAAGTTTATACATGGAGTGAAGTTGTTGATGGTAAGACAAAGGATAAAATTGAAACCGAAGGTGACTACAATGAAAGGGCTGCCAATACACATTCTTATCACCTTTTAGATAAAAAATTAATTAAAAGCAACAGAACAACAACCGCCATTGAGCTCTGTGATCTAATGACTGCAAACAAGCAGTATATTCATGTCAAACACCGAAAAGGTGGCTCGGCTGGTTTAAGTCACTTATTTGCTCAAGGTAGTGTGTCTGCAGAAATATTGTTGGGTGATAAAGAGTTTAGAAAAGCAACTAGAAAAGTTCTAAAACGCGTGTGTGATGGATTACAGAGCACAGTTCCGTTAAATAATTTTAAAAGTGATGGGGTAGAAGTTGTATTTGTAATACTTGGTGAAGATTCATCAACTTTGAAGGATAATTTACCATTTTTTAGTAAAGTGAACCTTTCAAAGGCATTCGAAAGTCTTTCACAACGAGGGTTTGACGTACAAATTGCTGGTGTAGGCACAGTACCCAAGCCTTGATGCCTAACAAGTCAATTCAAAGGACAAAAAACAGCTGGCTTTTGCCCCTTCGTCGCTAATTTTAGCCAGCTATTTTATTGCCTCTGATTGTGGCGTTATACATTTTTTGGAGTATTAAGTTATGGATTGGATTCTAGAAAATAAAGATTGGCTTTTTAGCGGAGTGGCTATTGCCGTTCCTATTGCCATAATTGGATGGTTTCTAGCGACTAGAGGAAACAAGCAAATCCAAAAAGGTGGTAAAAACTCAACGAATATTCAGGTTGGTGGTAGTTTCAATATAGGCGACAAAAAAGATGCTGAGTAAACAAAATCAAAAAGGTGGAGATGGCTCAACTAATATTCAAACCGAACAGATGATTGTTCAAGTTGGTATTGATGAAAAGCGTGCGCGCGAAATCTACCAAGAAATGAACCTACAATTAAAGAATGATTACACAGAAGAAGCCTTCAAGGTAGCAAATGAAAGAGTTACAGAGTTTGAAAATAAACTCATGCCAAAAATGGAAAATGTTGATGGAGCTCTAGAAGCGTTTGCAGATCCTAGTTTTCAAATATTACTTGTAGAAGCCCAAAAAACGGCAGCTTCTTCGGAAAGACCAGCAGACTATGACTTATTGTCTGAACTGTTAATTCATCGGTTTCAAAAGGGCGACAATCGTATAGTAAGAGCTGGAATAAGTCGCGCTGTAGAAGTCGTCGATGAGATTTCTGATGAAGCCTTGCTTGGATTAACAGCTTTTCATGCGGTGAATACATTTTTTCCTGTAACAGGTGAAATATATCAAGGGTTGGACGTTTTAGATGCATTGTTTGGGAAAATATTTTATGGAAAATTACCAACTGGTAATGACTGGCTCGATCATCTAGACATATTGGACGCTGTACGATTGAGTTCTTTTGGTAGTTTAAAAAACATTGAACAGTATTATCCAGAACAGCTCTCGGGATATGTAGACACAGGGATTGAAAAGAAATCTGACAATTTTGAAAAGGCGATAGAAATTTTAGATGGCAACAATTTACCTCGAAATATTCTGGTGCAGCACGCTTTAAATCCTGATTTTGTTAGATTACCTGTTTCAGCAAAACAACAAATTGACTCTCTAAATCTAATACAACAGATTCCATTTGGTGAACAATTCATCCAAAGACCCGTTGAGTTAGTAGCTAATCAAAAAGAAGCTTTGCACACTATTTATGGACTTTACGATTCTAACGTAAACGTTAAAAATGAAAATACACGTTTATTTATGGAAGCTTGGGATAAAAAAACCAACCTAAACGCTCTTAAATCATGGTGGAATAATTTACAAGTAAGTATTCAAATTACATCCGTGGGAAAAGTTTTAGCTCACGCGAATGCGCAAAGATGCGACAAAAATCTTCCCCCTCTAAACTAACAGAGCGACAACGGAGCAGAAATGTATAACAAATAAGGATTA
>NZ_JBFROI010000152.1:0-314 GCF_041471405.1 Vibrio sp. 10N.261.52.C11 | reverse complement strand
GAAAGCCGCGATGAACCTTAAAAAAGGCCCCTTTGCGGAGCCTTTCTCTTTGTAACGATAGCTTATTTGATGGCGAAGGTCGGCAATGATAACTTCCAGATATATCGTAGAGCGATGGCACTGAGTTGTTTTAGCTATTTCAGGAATTGCTGATAATTCATGCTACAACTGCTTGTTTCTTTGGTGAGAAGAGCGCACTACTTTCAGCAGTTGTCGTCTTCTATACCTTTCCATGAATGTTGCACTTATGATCTGAAATCAGGCCTAGTTACTTATCTGTTTTGTTGTCTTCAGTGGCGTTGTTGCCTAAATTA
>NZ_JBFROI010000151.1:0-213 GCF_041471405.1 Vibrio sp. 10N.261.52.C11 | reverse complement strand
ATTTATTGCGATATTTGACCTGAACTGTCTTCGAGCGTTTACTGATACAGGTGTAGTCAGGGGACGTTAGTGGAACATCTAATAGCTCAAAGATAGAGTCGATAAAGCCTTGAAGAGAACGTAAAGGAAGAGAGAAGATGCCCTTAATCATCAAGGCGGTTTCAATCGCTGTATCAGAGTACTGAAAGCCTCTCCCACGCTTACCATGATGAG
>NZ_JBFROI010000150.1:0-369 GCF_041471405.1 Vibrio sp. 10N.261.52.C11 | reverse complement strand
GCAGTGCTAAAAAAGATATCACAGTGACCGTTCATGGCACCAATGATGCGCCAGTTGCGTCAGCTGAAGTACGTTTAGCGAATGGCTTGGAAGATAGCAAAATTGTCCTCACCTCAGCACAGCTTCTGGCTAATACTAGCGATGTTGATGACAACGATATTGGCAAACTATCCATTGAAAACCTACAGGCTGACCATGGTGCTATTGCGTTAAATGCCGATGGCACGTTCACTTTTACCCCAGAAAAAGACTACAACGGAGCGGTGCACTTTAGCTATGATGTCAAAGATGCCCACGGTGGTGTGACACACACTGGCGCATCAACGACGCTCTCGGCTGTTGGCGATAAAGCCCAAATCGCTGGCGTTG
>NZ_JBFROI010000149.1:0-203 GCF_041471405.1 Vibrio sp. 10N.261.52.C11 | reverse complement strand
CCCTGTATTTTCAATTTTTCACCACACAGCCAAGTTAAAAGATTTTCGCTTCTTAAGCTCAATAAGCCATGAACCAAAATATTTTTCGACCGACTTATCTTTCCATAAAATTGACCTTGCGGCATGGATAAATAGCGTTCTCAGTTCTTTATTTCCTCTTTTTGATATTCCAAGTAGCGTTAACTGGCTTTGTTGCGTAATTC
>NZ_JBFROI010000148.1:0-209 GCF_041471405.1 Vibrio sp. 10N.261.52.C11 | reverse complement strand
TCAAGCCTCCACAAAGGCATCGTTAAGCACCCAGTAACAAAATTACCTTTGCGATACACACTTAAAGCTTTAAAACTGCCCCAATGGCCATTTAATGAATAAGAAACCACGGTTCGCTGTCAGAAGACGCACTGATTTTATTCGAAATCATCATTTGTTTTTCTTCTTTAATAAAGTTCTTCAAGCTATCTCGCAACGGGAGACCAGTT
>NZ_JBFROI010000147.1:0-399 GCF_041471405.1 Vibrio sp. 10N.261.52.C11 | reverse complement strand
TTTCCGGATTGGTATTAGAAGAGAGAATTTAAACTCTTTGGGATAACCGCTGCTACGCAGTGAAAGTGGGGTGGCGATGCGTGTGTAGTATACGCTATTTGGAAGTCTCAATAAGTACATCTGTGCTACCTTTCTGTGCGAGATGATTTTCGAGGCTTTAGATACGAAAAAACCGCTGTAAAAACAGCGGTTTAATCTTTAAGAGTGGTGGAGGGATAGGGATTTGAACCCTAGAACCGCTATTAACGGTTGCCGGTTTTCAAGACCGGTGCTTTCGACCACTCAGCCATCCCTCCAACAAATTGTCATCAACAGATTAGTACACTGTTGAGGTTGTTATTTGCTAATGCAAGTAACGATACCTTTTGTCTTCACCTTTCAAAAAAGTGAAAATAAATT
>NZ_JBFROI010000146.1:0-1744 GCF_041471405.1 Vibrio sp. 10N.261.52.C11 | reverse complement strand
CTGCGTATTTCGGTGATTGCGATCGCTCGTTTCGGTTTATTCCGATCACTTGATCCTGCCGTTTTTCTCTCTTCCTATTTTTACTCTAAGTGATCGGATTGCGCCAGTTTTCTCATCGACTCACCTCCTAGTTCTATTCGATGACTATTGTGTACCAGCCGATCCATTAGAGCGTCTGCGACAGTGGCGTTACCGATCATGTTGTACCACTCCTTTACAGGTAACTGACTGATGACGATCGTGCTGCTGTTTTGGTAACGATCTTCAAGCACTTCTAATAAGTGACCTGCATGCTCTTGGGTTAGCTTTTCCATCCCCCAGTCGTCGAGGATTAGTAGAGCTTTCTTAGCCAACGATTGAAGTTGCTTTTGATAGCTACCGTCCAGACGACCTGCGGTCAGGTCATCAAGCAGGCGAGTTAATCGGTAGTATCTGACCGTGTGTTGTTGGTCGCAGGCACTGGTTGCCAGTGCGCAGCCAAGATACGTTTTGCCAGCACCTGTTGGGCCTGTGATCAAGATATTCTGGTGCTTATGTAGATAACTGCCCGTTAGAAGTTCGCTCATCTGTTTACGATTGAGATTTCGTCCCTCCTTGTAGATGAGTTGGCTCGGCTGAGCATCCACTCTCAGTTTGGCTTGTCGTTTTAAGCGTTGGATTTTTGTCTGATTGCGATTCAAGATTTCACTTTCCAGAAGTAGGCTTAGCCTTTCCTCGAAGTCCAGCTCTGCGTAGGTGCTCAGTTGTTCTTGTTGCTGCTCTAACGCTTTCACTGCATGGCTCAAGCGGAGAGTTTTGAGTTGGTCGTTCAGTGCGTTCATTTGTATTTCTCCTAGTGATAACAGTTCGGGCCACGGACATTGCTATGAACAAGGTTCGGCGTGCTCGTGTTGTCTTTGCTCAGTTGTCCTTCACGATTGTTCTTCAGCAGATTATTGATGAAGGTGTAGTTCGGTTTTGTCAGCATCAGCGCATCTTTACAGGCTTGCTCTAAGCGCGACTCGCCATGCGCTTTACTCAGATTGAGCAGCCCAAGACAGGAGCGATACGACTGCTCTGGATGAGGCTTGGAGTAGAGCATCTTATTGATGACTTCTCGTGTGGCTGGGCCGATATTGGCTCCCCAGTTGAGCAGGCGTCCAGGCGACCACTTCTGATGTTGATGATTACTCGGCATGTGCTCTGGTTGGGTGCTGTTTCCGCGCTCTCTTTGGCTGCGTGGATGCTGGGCTACCAAGTTACCTTGATGGTAGATCTGCACCAGACGGTTGGAGGCTTCCAGTTCGACATGGTGACCAACAAGTTGATGTGGCACCGAGTAGTAGTGGCGGCGATATTCGATGTGATAATCAGGCCCAACCTTGGCTCGCTTGGTTTCGGTATAGAGGTATCGCTGCTTAGGTAGCGGCTTTAACGCTGGCTTATCGAGTTTGTCGAACAGCGCTTTGCGGCTCGCACCATACTGTTTCATCTCACGTTCGTTTAAGTCATTCATAAGCTCACGGATGGCAAGGTTTAGCTCTTTGAAGGTATGGAAGGTTTGATGTCGTAGTCGCATCATGATCCAGCGTTCCACTAGGAGCACGGCATTCTCTGCCTTGGCTTTGTCTTTCGGTTTGTAAGGGCGAGCTGGCATCACTGCGGTTTGATAGTGATTCGCCAGTTTTTGATAACTGTCGTTAAGTCTCGGCTCATAACGATTGGCTTTGGTGACCGCGCTACGTAGATTATCGGGAACCAAGAG
>NZ_JBFROI010000145.1:0-575 GCF_041471405.1 Vibrio sp. 10N.261.52.C11 | reverse complement strand
AAGCATCGCGCTTGCTGAAGCAGATTTAGCGGATGGCTCGTCACCAATCATGGGTGCGGTGAGTCAAACAGAAACCATCTCATTCACGAATCAAAGCGATGATGTTGAGAAATTCCGTTTAGAGCCAAGTGAGTTCAACAGTGATGACTCATTGAAATCCGATGGTCTGCCAATTGATCTGAAAGAAGATCCGACAGGCTCAGGTAACTATGTTGGTTTTACAACTAGTGCCTCGAATGTAGAAACACAGATTTTCACATTAAGCTTTAGCGCTGCGACTCTGGGGCAATATACCTTTACGCTGTTGGAGAATATCGACCACGAGGATGGTCGTGGCAATAACGACTTCACGTTTGAACTACCAGTTTACGCGGTTGATACCGACGGTGATGATTCTTTAATGTCACCTCTGTCAGTCACTATTACCGATGATGTTCAAGTGATGGCTAGTGGCGATCTGACGATTGAAGAGCCTACTGTCGCCGACTTAGCTGCAGGTACGCCAACGACATCCGTTTTCGATGTATTAACATTCGCGAGTGCCGATGGCGCGAGCGTGACTCAATTTACCTATG
>NZ_JBFROI010000144.1:0-465 GCF_041471405.1 Vibrio sp. 10N.261.52.C11 | reverse complement strand
ATCATATTAAACAACAGTTAATAAACAAAAAAATATTATGGATAATTTCTCTATTCATATTATATGGCTTATATCAAAGACATTTGCACGGATTTAGCAATGGTCAAATAAAAGCATATGGAATGTTGCTATTATATTTTTCAATAATCCCTGAAAGTTTATTTGGTCAATTAAAAAACCATTTACTTAACCTTTCTCTCGTGGCTACAGTATGCTCGCTAGCTTACTTTTACCAACAAGACATTCTTCTTGAGAGAGGAAGGGGAACGTGGGGTATTGGTGTTTTACATTATACTGTAATGTCTTCATGGTTAGCTTGTTTCGCACTCTATAAATTAACAACGACTAAAAATAATATTATTATATTAAAATCAATTTTAATAATAGCGGCATCATTATTTTTAATAATAGCAACCCAAGCCAGATCTACATTCGTAACATTATTGTTTATATCTATTGGTTACT
>NZ_JBFROI010000143.1:0-235 GCF_041471405.1 Vibrio sp. 10N.261.52.C11 | reverse complement strand
TAACTGTAATGTGGTTGCGGGAGCCGGATTTGAACCGACGACCTTCGGGTTATGAGCCCGACGAGCTACCAAACTGCTCCATCCCGCGTCCGGATGCATTGTTTAAGACAATGAGACTAAACCATTTTCATCTTCAGCATAAAGCGTGAGAGAGAATTTGGAGCGATACATCGGGTTCGAACCGATGACCTCAACCTTGGCAAGGTTGCGCTCTACCAACTGAGCTAGTATCGCA
>NZ_JBFROI010000142.1:0-202 GCF_041471405.1 Vibrio sp. 10N.261.52.C11 | reverse complement strand
ACGACGAAAGAAACGAAAAATAGCTAACTGATTGATATGATTGCTATCGCAACCTTATCTTAGCTTCGCTCGCTTTGAGAAAAGCCTCAAAGCGATGTGCCCTTCAAGTTCAATCGTACAATTTACTTAATAAAGTGGCTTCGGGCTTGTTCAACACTCGGGATTTAGTGTTGGCTGCGCAACACCTTAATCCTTATTTGTT
>NZ_JBFROI010000141.1:0-3186 GCF_041471405.1 Vibrio sp. 10N.261.52.C11 | reverse complement strand
CAATCACCGAAATACGCAGTTCGAACTGAGCTGGCTAAAAAAGGCCATAAGGTTAATCGCAAGCGTATCGTTCGGATCATGCGTGAAATGGGCATTGGAGCAATTTATCCCAAGCCAAAAACGACACTTGCGAACAAAGCACACAAGGTTTATCCCTACCTATTGCGTGACATCGAAGTTACTTACCCCAACCAAGCGTGGGCAATCGATATCACGTATGTCCCTATGGCTAAAGGGTTCCTCTACCTTGTTGCCATCATCGATTGGTATAGCCGTAAGGTGCTGTCTTGGCGGTTATCTAACACCATGGATACGAGCTTTTGTATCGAAGCTCTTGAAGAAGCGCTTAAGCACTACGGACCACCCGATATCTTCAACTCAGATCAAGGCAGTCAGTTTACCAGCACTGAGTTCACACAGAAGTTGATTGACCATAATGTACGGATCAGCATGGATGGGAAAGGTCGTTGGATCGACAATGTTTTCATCGAGCGATTATGGCGAAGCCTGAAATATGAGGAGATTTACTTAAAAGCTTATACTACACCTCGTGAAGCCGAGCTTGAAATCGGTCACTACATGGTGTTTTATAATGAGGAGCGTAACCATCAGGGACTCAATAACCTTACCCCTGATGAAGCCTACTTCGGCAGGCAGAGATACGCAGCATGAGCTGGATCAACCACTTAAGGAGTTAGCTTATGTGTCCAACCATTGGGGTCCACTTCTCTTCACTAAACTAACGTGTTCATCTAGACTAAGATTTTCTAATGTCTGATTTTGATATCTCGGCATATTATCAGGAAGTGAAATGAACAAGAACCTAGTGAATATCTCATTGGAAGAGCAACAAGCTCAACTCGAAAGTCGCAAACACTACACATTCTTCAAAGATGGTTACATTGATGGTTATAGCTTTGCTTTTGGGCTGTTCGAATCACTATGGTTAGATGGTTTTGATGTAAAGAACCCTACAGATCTGCTCAATGCACTGTGTTTACTCATTGAAAATGAGCATGTAGAACAACAGAAAGTCTTTGAAACTCATATTAATGATATGACCCCAGAAGCCTACGCAATGTATCCAGAAGGGAAAACGATTCTATTCCATTGCACATTCTTTCTTCATAATATACACAATTATATTTCCCATATTGGAGAGCGAGTTATTCAAATCCCAAGAACCGAAAAGGATATACTTTATTCTTGGTGGTTAAAGCGTGAGAACGTCTATACATACACATATCTTGATACCTTTATGAAACAATTCACCGAGATCTTGGATTCTATGCCAAGCTTTAGGCATATGGTGATGAATCTGCACATCTCAAGACACATCCCAGATGAAGAGTTTTCTGCTTATTCAACGATCATCAAGAAAGAAGAGCGCTCTAAGCACATTGTTGAGCGTATCAACGAGGCCATAAACCAAGAATTTTATCTCGAAGCAATCGCTCTTGAAGAAAGTTGCATTTCAGACCGTTTATCGTTGGTTTTGTACTTGAAAGGGCAAAAAGCAGGGACAAAGAGCTTTGCAAAGCTCACAGAACTGTGTGATGAGTTTTTACCCAAGAATCTTAAGCGTGATGTGGACTCGTGGCGTAAAGAGCGAAATAGATCGATTCATAACTTAGTAAGGTCTTCACCTCTTGAAGAGATGATCGACCTTGAAGAGCTTGACTTACTTTCGGTATATACGGCCAAGAAAGGGTTGAAGTTACTTGATGATGTAAATATTTGGTTTGAAGAATTTATTCTTTCTGAGATGAACCCGTTCTGTTTGCGATTACAAGAAGAAGTAACCCTGAACTAGATTTGATGTTCTTGAGCAACTAATTTTAGCTCCCCCTTTAGAAACGGGAGATTCGTATTTCGGTGATTTCGATCGCGTTTACGTTGTTTTTCAAGCAAGTCTCCATATTTTTACAATTTAGTAACGTAAACGATTGATCTCTGCACACGTTTCAGGGATCGAATACACCTCATCGATATAACGCCAGTCTCACGTCTGCGCACCAACTCCATGTATTAAAAATTGATGAGCTATAGAAGCAGATCTTCCAGTTCTTTACCCATGAGGACCTCAAAAGATGTATAAATTGCAGTAAGACGCTCTTCGTTTCCACATCTATCAATACGAACAAAACCTTTAGCTGCAATCTCATCAATAGAAATCGAAAGCTCTTCGACACTGCGACTTGTTATCTCAGATAACTTCCCTACACTATTTGGTCTCTCATGATCTATCATGTTCAAGAGCTTAATATTATCGTTAGTTAAAACCTGTGCAAGCTCCGTTAATGATGCAAACCAAAAATGAGGAATATCTTCGACATTGTTTAATTTACCAGCTGCAACATCCAACATATACTTGCGGACTAGTTCTTCATCGGCGATTCCAATTCTAGCTTTCATAGTCTATCCATGTTAATAAAAATATAATGATTTTGTTTAAACCAAAGGAAAACTGGTGATAATAATGGCAAATTACAGCAGGTTTCTCATACCTCGATATGAAATTTCTTTAAACCACGCGCTTATTATTCACTACTTTGATGAAGCGCAATAACCTTAAGAACATCAGCAGTAATATTAATTGCTTTAGTGCCTGATGGTATATCCATCTTATCTTGATATTGCACCCAAACTTCTCCATTTTTAGAAATGCGGATCATTGCGAATGTATCGTTAAGAAAGGACTTATTGACGCCAAGTTGCTCATGAATATCATCGATCATAATCATCCCTATTACATGTTTAGTAGCAAAGTATAAGATTGAATACTAATCCATAATTTTGTGGAAAACAATCCTATTCATCCATTCTATTCCAAAATGTACACTTGAATATAATATGAAAAGCCAGATCTTTGATCTGGCAGATATCAATGAGGTTTTATTAAAGACTGGAACACAAAGACTCTAATATCTTTCTTTCAGTGCTTAATTTTTTAACTCTATTACCAGTTTCAAAACCGTCTATTTTACTCATGTGTTTAACAAAACGATCAGCATTTGCTTTACTTGAA
Source organism: Vibrio sp. 10N.261.52.C11 (assembly GCF_041471405.1). NCBI lineage: Bacteria > Pseudomonadati > Pseudomonadota > Gammaproteobacteria > Vibrionales > Vibrionaceae > Vibrio > Vibrio sp. 10N.261.52.C11. The sequence continues at coordinate 158 of NZ_JBFROI010000141.1, read as the reverse complement.
ATTTTAAAGTTAGATAAATTATTGTAGTTTTTAATTTTATCAGTCAATTTTTTATCATAGAAAAGCATATTCTGAAAAAGAATATCAGGCATAACGTATGTGTCTAATACTTGTTTAATTCTGTACATTGATTGATACAGATCTTGTGCTTCTACAGC
>NZ_JBFROI010000140.1:0-2238 GCF_041471405.1 Vibrio sp. 10N.261.52.C11 | reverse complement strand
TATTATTATTTAATTTAATAATATAAGAAATAAGTTTTGAAGCAAGCTATGTCTGTGAGTTCTATTTGTTCCAAATATCCTCATCAGACTATCCCCTCACAATTCGTTCGGTTGCACTAACACTCTTCGAGGTTAGCGCTATATAAAACCACAATCGCTTCGCTCAAAAATTGACATGCAATAATAAAAATAAGGAACATAAGTCATGAGTGATTACATCGATATATTCAATGCTATAGATAAAAATGAACTCTTGAAAATAGAGAAAGCACTAAACTCTGCAAAAAAAGATAAAATTAAACAAAGAAAATCTGATGAAGATAAGTTGTCTAAATCAGTGAAGATAAACTTTACAGAAATGGAATATAAAACACATAAAGAAAATCAGAAGAAATCAGGATATAGTACGTTATCTTCTTATATGAGAGCTGTATTAAACAAGACGATGGTGGTTAAGCCAATTGTACTTGAAGCTTCAAAAAACTTTTTCGATAAAACCTCTGGTATTTTTCAAGATATCAGCTTTATTGTTTCACACATAGAGAAAGGCAAACAACTTGATAGGCAAGAGGTAGAACTAGTTTTCCAAGCATTTGAAGTATTAAAACGAGAATTTCAAGAAGCCAGGCTCTTGTTAATAAATTGCTTTACTGAAGATACTGCGTATGAAATAGCAAAGGAGCATATTTCAATTGAAAAATTAGAAAAGTTGATACAAGAAAAAAAGAGAACAAACTATGATATATGAAGAACCTGAACAAAAACAAAAAAAGCACAATAAGAAGACTGTACATATACTTGTCGATTATATAAAAGGTAACGATGAGCGTGTTGCTAAAAACCTAATTAACTATTCCGCTGGTGCTAGCAAAGAGTGTACTGCGATAACAGAGTTCATATACGCCAACAACATCATCCACATTCCGCATGAAGCCAGAACTGCGGCAGGGGAGTTATTAGACTTATCAATGGCCATCACGGAAATGCAGCAATCAATTGCTCTAAATCCCGCAGTAAAGCAACAGTTCAAGCACATGATAGTTTCTTTAGACACGGGTGAGAACTTAAGCAATCCTCAATGGCAAAAGACTGTCAAGAGGCTTATGGAGCACCTCGGATACGACAATTGTCGCTATATATCTTTCAAGCATAATGATACTGACGAAGAACATGTACATATCGTGACCAGCACTATAGATATGGTCAATCGGAAAAAAGTCTCTGACAGCTATAGCTATTATCGTGCACAAGAAGTAATGAGGGAACTTGAAATCGAGTTCGGCCTGCGGCAGTTAGTTTCGAGTAAAGATAAAGGCTATGACGATCGTGCAACCATCAATGATGCAAGAGTTAAAACTAAAAAGGCGCAAGTTGCTAGATTAGTCACGAGAGCGATTAACCGTCTTAACCAACGCTCAACGTTAGCGCAATTTGTCTCAGCCGTAGAAAAACAACATCCAGAACTCACAGTCGAAGTACGAGAAAAGGACGGGCTGGTATCTGGTCTCGTCTTTACTTTGAGTGACAATCGTTTTAGTGCATCTCAGCTTGGCAGTAATCGTAAATTTACATTGGGAAAGTTAATTCAAAATGAAATTCTATCTGCTGATTCGCTCAATTTTGAGCGTTTTAAAGAAGAAATCAATAAGTCAGCTTTGCTGTCGCAAACGCAGAAACGACAAGCCCATACGTGTTACGTTAAGCGTCAGTCTGATGATAACGGTTGGCTACTTGTTTTGTTTACAGCTAACAAAATTTACTTTAATAAACTGCGAGCCATTTTACAAAATGATCGATTCCATTTGCGCTCTAGAAGATTTATACAAAGCAGCAATAAAATGTCTTGTGCTATCGCTATGCAGATCAATTTAGTACAGCTTAGCGACACATTCTCTGATGTTCTTCGACAGTTGTTCATTGAGTTGTTCTTTTCTATTAGAGAGAACCATAATGAGATTCAACACAAGTTAGCTATGCAAACATTCATTAACGATTTCAATATAAAAGTTATCTCTTTAAAGGAACTTAAAGATTTTGAGTCACAAAAAGATGCTGAAATATTTAGTACTGAAGAATTGTTTGAATACAAAGTTAAGGACAAAGATAACATGATGGGTCTGATTCAGTAAATACAGAGCTATTGAAAATTTACTTCCAGGGATGGTTATAAGTAGATGTTCGTTTCATATTAATTATCATGAAAATTAAATATGGTTGTATTAGTATCTATGGATAATA
>NZ_JBFROI010000139.1:0-286 GCF_041471405.1 Vibrio sp. 10N.261.52.C11 | reverse complement strand
CGCGAGCAGCGCGTTTAATCAGTTAAACGTCGGCGATAAAGTAGAAGAAACCTTCACGGTGTCGTCTGTTGATGGAACACCGTCCACTATCAAGGTGACAATTAACGGTACTAACGACACCGCTACTGTCAGCAGTGCGACCGTCGCCATCGATGAAACCGACAAAGCGGTAACTACCTCAGGTACGCTAACCAGTACTGACGTGGATAATCCAGATAATACCTTCACACCCGATTCCATTTCCGGTACCAACGGTGACCTGACTATTGATGCCAATGGTCATTGG
>NZ_JBFROI010000138.1:0-974 GCF_041471405.1 Vibrio sp. 10N.261.52.C11 | reverse complement strand
GGCATACCTAGTCCTATGACTTTGTTAATCGCTTTGACATTCGCCATGATTTCGCCCACTTGAGCGTTGTAACATCTCAAGCTCAATTTATCGCTTGTTAGTCCTTTATATCGGGACATAGCAGTCTCAGATATTGAACGATAGTGATAACCAGACTCTGTTTTCCATTCCGATATTGTTCCATCTCTCAGAGCCATTACCGCTTTGTTTCTGGGATGACCGTCTTCCCAAAGAGCTGCATTCTTTCGAGGCGGTATTAACGGAGTACAGCCTTTATTTTTCAGAGTCTCGTGGCAATTTTTTGTGTCATATGCTCCATCGGCGGATACGGCAGCGACCTTTCTACGTAGTGGGTTGAGTAACGTCGGTAACACTTCACTATCGCCTACATTTACAAGACTGACTTGCGCACTAATCGCTTCGTGAGTATCCACATCCACAGCTAAGTGCAGTTTGCGCCATGTCCTACGTTTTTCTGTACCATGCTTTTTCACTTTCCACTCCCCCTCACCAAAGACTTTGAGGCCAGTAGAATCAATGGTTATATGGCGAATAGCCCCTCTCGATTTATTGCGATATTTGACCTGAACTGTCTTCGAGCGTTTACTGATACAGGTGTAGTCAGGGGACGTTAGTGGAACATCTAATAGCTCAAAGATAGAGTCGATAAAGCCTTGAAGAGCACGTAAAGGAAGAGAGAAGATGCCCTTAATCATCAAGGCGGTTTCAATCGCTGTATCAGAGTACTGAAAGCCTCTCCCACGCTTACCATGATGAGTTTTGCATCGCCATGCATCTACGGCTGAATCATCTATCCAGAATGTAACCGAACCACGTTTACAAAGAGCCTTATTGTACTCCGTCCAGTTAGTTATCTTCTTGTTTGCTTTACCCATATCACCACCATTCCAATCGTTTCAAATGATCAGATCACAGGACTTGGAAAAGGTTCAACTAATTTAGGCAACAACGCC
>NZ_JBFROI010000137.1:0-1366 GCF_041471405.1 Vibrio sp. 10N.261.52.C11 | reverse complement strand
CTCATTCTATGTACCGATAAGATGGCTTGTTGCTCGGGGGATTTTACGGGTACAAAGCGAGTTGATGGACGCTGAACAGCTTCGCATATGGCAACAGCATCATTAAGGTCGTTCTTTCCTTTAGTTCGATAAGGAATTACGTATTTAACGGCCATAATGCGGGCGTCGTGCCCAAGTTTATTGAGTGTTCTTGCCCAATAATGTGCACCACCACACGCTTCAACGCCTATACGCATGAGTGGCATATTTGCTATTGTAGTCAGTAGTTTAGAGCGAGTTACCGACTTATGAAGTATGACCTTACCATTTTGGTCTACGGCATGAAGACTGAAGTGGTTTTTAGCTAGGTCGATACCGCAGAAATAAGAAAAATCAGACATGGTGCCTCCGGTGCAATTAAGTACCACATAAGTGTGGCAGATCCTCGGTAGGGGGAATCCATGTCATTCGTTAGGCAAATAATATAAATTTATCATTGGGTTTAGGTATGCAGAAAAATAAATTTAGTACTCAAGATTTTCTAAGAGAGCTGGGGAGTGATTTAATTCAAGACTTTGATAAAGCGAGTCGAGCTACAACTCCTGGTATCATCGGTGGTTTGAGAGAATTTGGAGTAAAGAAGAAACTTGAATCTGTTTTACCTAAGATGATTGGTATTGGATCTGGCTGCATTATAGACACTTCAGGAACAGCATCAAATCAAACCGACATCGTTTTATATGAAAAGGATATTTGCCCAATATTCTCAGTTAACGATGATCCACAAGCTACCTACTTTCCGTGCGAAAGTGTCATTGCTGTGGGAGAGATAAAGAGTAGTTTAGGAACCAAAGAACTTAATGATGCCGTAAATAAAATAGCATCGGTCAAGCAATTGAACAGGCATACAGAAAATCCATTTCATTTCAGAAGACTCAACACCACGATGGCTGTTGAGGGGGAATTCGAACAAAGGTTCGATCAGGTAAACAATTACTATGACCAAATATTTGGCTTCATTCTATGTAAAAATTTCACTTTAAACAAAGATACACTGCTAAAAAACTATTTGGAGGCATGTAGGAATCATCCACCGCATCTTTCTCCAAACGCCTTAATTTCATTGAATGATGGTTTGGTTCTGTTTTGGGACGGGTACACTAGTGCTGAGAATATGCATGATGCAAACAAAATAATCTTGTATAAGCACCCTGAAGGTGAATTTCAGTATCTATTGCATAAAATCATATCGGTTGCGAGTAATTGGAGGTCAACAGATGCAGTCCCGACGGAGTCTTACATAATTGGTGACGCCCACAAGAAATCAATCGAAGTAATCGAGGTAGTGTCGTTCAGTTGAAAATTTGCCTAACAAATAAGGATTAAG
>NZ_JBFROI010000136.1:0-6375 GCF_041471405.1 Vibrio sp. 10N.261.52.C11 | reverse complement strand
CGCGATGAACCTTTTTTATTGCCTGAATTATCAATATTTCAAGCAGTTATTTAAGCTGATCGCATAATTTTGCCTGCTATATGAAACACTACACCAATAAATACCAAACCGCTCGCGACCGCACCTGAACACCATTCCACTACCCCATCTCAACTTCTATTCTTTCCATCAACCAGTGCTTGCGCTGAAACAAACTAAACAATGGAATAGAACAATGAATAACAAGAACAAAAGAACGAACCAGAAAGGCTTTACGCTGATTGAATTAATGATTGTGGTGGCGGTAATTGGCGTATTGTCTGCGATTGCCATTCCTCAATATCAAAAATATGTAGCCAAAGCAGAAGTTGCTTCAGCTCTTGCTACAATGACAGGTATAAAAACTAATGTAGAGGCTTATGCCGCGGAAAACGGGGCTTTTCCTGCTAATAGCTTAACTAATGCGCTAGGTGTCCCATCAAAGATACCAGTTGGAGCGATTACATTTGAACCTGACACATCAGCTGGTGTTGGCACCATCGTATTTACATTCGCAAGCTCCGGAGTTAGTACCATTTTACATGATAAAGTTTTTGTATTAGGCCGCTCAGGGGATGGCGAATGGGAATGTGATAGCGATGCAACAGATGGTGTCGAGGACGAACTATTACCAAAAAACTGTAAATTATAATATTCAATGCTAACCAACCTCCCAACCGTTCTACGTCAGGCTGATTTACTTAGCCTGACTCAGGAACAAGCCGTGGCAGAACATGTACAAGCTTCAGGTATTTCGACACCTGAAGCTTTGCTCGTTCTAGATTTCTTCAGCGGCGATTCCTTAGCAAACAACATAAAAACCATCTTCGGCTTACCGTTAATACGATTAGCCAATACTGACTACGAATCCCTGAGTGAACAATTAGGGCTTCGTGAACTGATTACTAAGTATCGTGCTATTCCAATTTCAGTTTCTAGCTCAACTCTCACACTCGCTTCTGCCGACCCTACGGATTTACAGGCTGAAGATGACTTCCGCTTTGCGACAGGATTGCAAGTTGAATTGGTTGTCGCTAACTACTCTGAATTAGAAGGTGCGATACGCAAGCTGTATGGCCGCTCTATTTCCGGGCAAGATTCTAAGCGTAAAGAGATCACCCAAGATGAGCTAGCTAACCTCGTCAAGGTATCTGACGACGAAATAACGTCGATAGAAGATCTCAGCCAAGATGACTCTCCTGTGAGTCGCTTTATCAATCAGATACTGGTTGATGCGGTGCGTAAAGGCGCATCGGACATCCACTTCGAACCTTATGAAGAAAACTACCGCGTACGTCTACGTTGCGATGGCATCCTTGTCGAGATCCAACAACCCGCCTCTCATTTAAGCCGTCGTCTGTCAGCTCGCTTAAAGATCCTCGCTAAACTCGATATTGCCGAACGTCGCTTACCTCAAGATGGCCGTATCAAACTGCGTTTAAATGACGAACTGGCAATTGATATGCGCGTATCAACGCTGCCTACCTTATGGGGCGAGAAGATCGTACTGCGATTGCTTGATAGCAGTGCGGCCAATCTCGATATAGACAAGCTCGGTTACAGCGAGGCTCAAAAAGCCCTCTACCTCAATGCACTAAAGCGCCCGCAAGGGATGATCTTAATGACCGGGCCAACCGGCAGCGGTAAAACGGTTTCTCTTTATACTGGACTTCGAGTACTCAACACCTCTGAACGCAACATCTCAACAGCTGAAGACCCAGTAGAGATTAACCTGTGTGGTATCAATCAGGTACAGGTGACGCCTAAGATTGGCTTTGGTTTCGCCGAGGCACTACGATCGTTTTTACGACAAGACCCAGACATCGTGATGGTTGGAGAAATCCGAGATTTAGAAACCGCCGAAATCGCGATCAAAGCCTCCCAAACCGGGCATTTAGTACTTTCAACACTACACACTAACTCAGCCGCAGAAACCGTGACTCGGCTTGCTCATATGGGAATAGAGCCCTTCAACCTTGCTTCGTCATTGAGCCTAATCATAGCCCAACGACTGGCAAGACGCTTGTGCAACCATTGCAAAGAAACAGACGACTCGCCGGACATATTTCTGCGTCACTCGATTCCTAACAGCCAAATAATCTACAAAGCTAACTCTCAAGGGTGTAATGAATGTAACCAAGGTTACTCAGGTCGAGTGGGTATCTATGAAGTGATGCCGTTTACCGACAAGCTAAAAACCAGCCTTATCAATAAACCTAACGCGTTAGAGATTGAAGACATCGCGCGTAGAGAAGGCATGAGAACACTGCAAGAGTCCGGTATCGATAAGTTGCTTGAAGGCACGACCAGTTATCAAGAACTGCAACGTGTTCTGTATCTATAATTCATCGGAGCGCTCATGACGACCAAACTTCAGTCACAATTAAAAAACTACCACTGGAAAGGCATCAATAGCTCAGGCAAAAAGGTGTCAGGGCAAACCTTGGCACTCGCCGAATTGGAAGTACGAGAAAAGCTCAAAGAACAGCATATTCAGATTAAGAAAATCAAAAAGAAAAGTATTTCAGCCGTCACTCGTTTAACACATCGCGTCAAAGCCAAAGACATCACAATTTTAACTCGGCAACTTGCGACGATGCTGGCTACTGGTGTGCCTATCGTACAAGCGATAAAGTTGGTATCAGACAATCACCGTAAAGCAGAAATGAAATCAATTTTATCGCACATCTGCAAAGGTGTAGAAGCCGGAACTCCGATCTCAAAAGCGATGCGAACCGCAAGCCGTCACTTTGATGATCTCTACACCGACTTAGTCGCGACGGGCGAACTTTCCGGTAATCTAGCGCAAGTATTCGAACGCTTGGCAACTTATCGAGAAAAGAGTGAACAGTTAAAGTCTAAGGTTATAAAAGCACTGATCTACCCAGCGATGGTGGTCATTGTTGCACTAACTGTCTCCTACCTAATGCTAACCATGGTAATCCCCGAATTTGAGGCGATGTTTTCAGGCTTTGGCGCCGACCTGCCTTGGTTCACCCAACAAGTACTCTACCTTTCCCATTGGATGCAGGCTTACAGTTTTTATACGGCTGTAGGCATCGGGCTTGTTTTCCTGATTATTTACCAACTGTGTCAGCGTTCCCACTCGATCAGACTGTCTGTTAGTCGGCTAGGATTACGCTTTCCTGTTCTCGGCGGCGTATTAGCCAAAGCCTCCATTGCCAAATTCAGCCGAACCTTATCGACCAGCTTTAGTTCTGGCATTCCGATTTTAATGAGCCTCAAGACCACAGCCAAAACCGCAGGCAACCTGCATTATGAGTCGGCCATCATCGAGGTTCACCGAGAAACGGCTGCTGGCATGCCAATGTATATCGCAATGCGCAATACCAACGCCTTCCCTGAAATGGTGTTACAGATGGTGATGATCGGTGAAGAGTCAGGAAACCTTGATGATATGCTTAATAAAGTGGCTTCGATTTACGAGTTTGAAGTAGACAACACCGTCGATAATCTGGGCAAGATCTTAGAGCCATTGATCATCGTGTTTTTAGGCACTGTCGTTGGCGGGCTTGTGGTTGCGATGTACTTACCGATCTTTAATCTTATGAGTGTGTTAGGATAGTTAAAGCAACTAAACACCCATGAGCAGCAATCTCTGCTCACCTTGATTAAGTGGTAAAGGACACTATGGAAGTATTTCACTACTATCCTTGGCTATTCCCCGTATTAGCTTTCATTTTTAGCCTTCTTATCGGCAGCTTCCTCAACGTAGTCATACACCGTTTACCGATTATGATGGAACGCGAATGGCAACAAGAGTGCTCGGAATATTTCTCTCAATATAAAATTCCAGCGCCAGAGGGAAAGTTCAATCTCAGCATTCCTCGTTCAACCTGCCCGAAATGCAAAACCCAATTAAGAATCATCGACAATATCCCAGTGTTAAGCTGGTTGCTCTTAAAGGGTAAGTGCCACAGCTGCGCTAATCCAATCAGTGCTCGCTACCCTTTGGTCGAACTGCTTACAGCAATACTTTGCACAATGGTTGCTAGCCACTTTGGTTTCAGTTACTACGCCATTGCTTTGATTCTTTTCACCTTCGCACTGATTACCGCGACCTTTATCGATCTCGATACCATGTTGTTGCCTGATCAAATCACCTTGCCTTTGGTATGGTCCGGTATCGCATTAGCACTGTTTAATATCGGCCCAGTATCGCTGCAAGATTCCGTGGTTGGCGCAATGGCTGGTTACCTCGCTTTATGGTCTGTTTATTGGTTGTTCAAACTGCTAACAGGTAAAGAAGGCATGGGTTACGGTGACTTCAAACTCCTGTCGGCCCTTGGTGCATGGCTTGGTTGGCAACACCTACCGATGATCATCCTTTTATCTTCGCTGGTAGGCCTTGTGTTTGGTTTAATTCAACTTCGCCTGAAACAGCAAGGCATCGATAAAGCCTTTCCATTTGGCCCTTACCTTGCAATTGCGGGTTGGGTAAGCTTGATGTGGGGTAACGACATCATGGGTTGGTATTTCACTTCTGTACTAGGAATTTAACCATGGCAATCATTATCGGATTAAGCGGCGGTATCGCCAGTGGCAAAACCACGGTCGCTAACCTGTTCAATGAGCATTTTAATATTGATATTGTTGATGCTGATATCGTGGCACGTGAAGTGGTTGCGCTGGGCAGTGACGGTTTAAAACAGATTACAGAACACTTTGGTGAGTCTATCTTGCTTGAAGATGGAACTCTCAACCGAAGTCGACTGCGTGAGCTGATCTTCTCTGATCCTAAAGAGAAGCAGTGGCTCAATGATCTTCTTCATCCCATGATCCGTGACAAAATTGACAGTGACCTGTCTAAAATCACATCCCCGTATGGTTTATTAGTTGCACCGCTATTGGTGGAAAACCAAATGCAAGGCATGGCCGATCGCGTATTAATTGTTGATGTGCCAGCAGAAGTTCAAATAGAACGTACGATGAGTCGTGACAATGTTTCTAGGGAACAAGTTGCATCAATTTTAAAATCACAGGCTTCAAGAGAACAACGCTTAGCAGTTGCAGATGACGTGATTAAAAACCATACTAAAAACCAAGAACTTTTGCCTCAAATCACAGATTTACATCAAAAGTATCTGGCAATCAGTGCTGTAGATGGGTCAGAATAGAACAATGTTGAATGAAGGTTTGCTCGATGATCACCCATAAATTTGAACATCCTCTAAATGAGAAAACACGCATCTACTTAAGAGTCGAATCACTCTTGAGGCAGCTACACTTGTCTTCTACATTTTCCGATGCTCAACAGTATCAACTATTTTTCCGTTCCATCTTTGATCTGATTGAAATCTTCGAACAGATCCAACTCAAGAGCGAACTCGCAAAAGATATTGAGAAACAACGTGTAACCTACAAAAGCTGGTTAGATGTTGAAGGTGTCGATCAAGAAATGCTGACATCGCTGCTCAATGACATTGGTAATATCTATCGTGATCTGATGCAGGCAGAGCGTTTTGGGCAATCACTTAAAGAAGACCGCTTCCTGAGTGCGATTCGCCAACGCTTTAATCTTCCAGGTGGCTCATGCTGCTTTGATTTACCGGCACTGCATTATTGGCTGCACCTTCCTCTCGATAAAAGAATGAGAGATGCTAAAGCTTGGATGGATAGCTTACAACCTCTGTATGAAGCGCTAACACTGTGGTTGAAGCTCACCCGAGAGACTGGTCACTTTAAAGAGCAAATCGCTCGTGCTGGCTTCTTCCAGAGCGATGCCGATGAAGCGAATATCCTTCGTCTTTCTATTCCGATGCAATACGGTGCCTACCCGATGATCTCAGGTCACAAGAACCGCTTTGCTGTTAAATTCATGAGCTTTGAAACTGGTCAAGCCTGTACTCAAGACATCGAATTTGAATTGGCGATCTGCACCTAATTAATTTCCTTTTATAGTTTGGCTTGAGTCTTCACTCGAGCCTAAACTCACTATTATTACACCTTCAAATTAAGAATCACTATGTCGAAGAAAATCACCATCGTTAAATGCCCTCAATGTAATGCTGACGTTGAATGGGGCGAACAAAGCCCGCACCGCCCGTTTTGCAGCAAGCAATGTCAGATGATTGATTTCGGTGAATGGGCAGACGAAGAGAACAGCATCGCGGGCGCACCAGATATGTCAGATAGCGATGGTTGGTCGGAAGATCCGCACTAAGCGAGTAGCGAGTAGCGAGTAGCGAGTAGCGAGTAGCGAGTAGCGAGTAAATTTTGAAGGGTTGGCGTTTAACGTCAATCCTTTTTTATTGCCTATAACACGGCGCTAGTAGAGATTCCCTACTCCTTCCTTCGTCAGTCTAGGGAATGACGGTTAATACCAATCCGGAAAAT
>NZ_JBFROI010000135.1:1632-1903 GCF_041471405.1 Vibrio sp. 10N.261.52.C11 | reverse complement strand
TCGCGGTATAATTTTCTGACTTGCCATCAACATCGGTGATGGTGATTGAAACTTCTTGGCCATCTTCAACATTGGTCACCGTTCCGACCAAAGTGCCATTACTCACTTCGGCGGAGTTGTAATACTCATCACCAAAACCATCAAAATCGACATCGATGTCTGCCAGCGTATCTTTGACTATTGTGTCACTGGAGGTCGCTGTATTGCCCGCAATGTCGGTAACCGTAGCTTCTACCGTTAAGGTGCCTTCAGCGAAGGCTGAATAATCTTG
>NZ_JBFROI010000135.1:0-777 GCF_041471405.1 Vibrio sp. 10N.261.52.C11 | reverse complement strand
TGGTCACCGTGCCAACTAATGCGCCATTACCGACCTCGGCAGAGTTGTAATACTCATCACCAAAACCATCAAAATCCACGCTGATGTCCACCAGCGTGTCTTTGACTATTGTGTCACTGGAGGTCGCTGTATTGCCCGCAATGTCGGTAACCGTAGCTTCTACCGTTAAGGTGCCTTCAGCAAAGGCTGAATAATCTTGGCCGACTAATGTCCATTCACCACCAGTAACTGTCGCGGTATAATTTTCTGACTTGCCATCAACATCGGTGATAGTGATTGAAACTTCTTGGCCATCTTCAACATTGGTCACCGTGCCAACTAAAGCGCCATTACTGACCTCGGCAGAGTTGTAATACTCGTCACCAAAACCATCGAAATCGACACTGATGTCCGCCAGCGTGTCTTTGACTATTGTGTCACTGGAGGTCGCTGTATTGCCCGCAATGTCGGTAACCGTGGCTTCTACCGTTAAAGTGCCGTCAGCGAAGGCTGAATAATCTTGACCTGTGAGAGTCCATTCGCCACCAGTGACTGTCGCGGTATAATTTTCTGACTTGCCATCAACATCGGTGATAATGATGGAAACTTCCTGACCATCTTCAACATTGGTCACCGTGCCAACTAATGCGCCATTACTGACCTCGGCAGAGTTGTAATACTCATCACCAAAACCATCGAAATTGACACTGATGTCCGCCAACGTATCTTTGACAACTGTGTCACTGGAGGTCGCTGTATTGCCCGCAATGTCTGTAACCGTGGCTCCTACTGTTAAAA
>NZ_JBFROI010000134.1:0-218 GCF_041471405.1 Vibrio sp. 10N.261.52.C11 | reverse complement strand
TCGGCACACTAAATTCTTTGCTTAAAGAGTTAAACTCTTCAATTAAAACCTCATATAAAATGAAGTCCTTTAAAAATGGCTCCCCTTGCAAGACTTGAACTTGCGACATACGGATTAACAGTCCGCCGTTCTACCAACTGAACTAAAGGGGAATTACTTGTCTCAACATCAGGTCTATAAAGACCATTATTTGTTAAGTACCAAATAATGGTGCCTCG
>NZ_JBFROI010000133.1:0-530 GCF_041471405.1 Vibrio sp. 10N.261.52.C11 | reverse complement strand
TCAACACCCAACGTTGTGGTTGCCGAGTGGCATACCCAAACAATGGGTGGTCGATTGCAGACAAGTGGGATACGGTCAGGCTGCGTTGAGCTATTTGGCTCGCTATCTCTATCGTGGTGTGCTGCCTGATGAAGACATCATCAGTATCACAGATGATACTGTCACCTTCCGCTATAAAGAGAGCCAGACCAATGCATGGCGAACGCGCACCTTGCCCACTCTGAAGTTCTTACTGCTCATTTTGCAGCACGCGCTGCCCAAAGGGTTGCAGCGAGTACGAGATTACGGTTTTTTACGTGGTCAAGCACACGCCTTAAGAGCCCGCATTCAACTGTTGTTATTGAACTTGCTCTATATAATGCCGCCGCTAACCGCACCGATAAGAACCAAAGCAATACGAGTATGCCCTTGCTGTCAGCATCAGATGGCGTGTGTTGGAGTAAGTCGACCCATCTAGCCGAAAGGCATTGATAACAAGGAGAATGGCATTGACGAGAGCAGAGGAGATGTAACGACGAAAGAAACGAAAA
>NZ_JBFROI010000132.1:0-4561 GCF_041471405.1 Vibrio sp. 10N.261.52.C11 | reverse complement strand
AAAGAATTTAGTGTGCCGACTTAGCTCAGTAGGTAGAGCAACTGACTTGTAATCAGTAGGTCACCAGTTCGACTCCGGTAGTCGGCACCATTCTTTTGCCTCGATAGCTCAGTCGGTAGAGCAGCGGATTGAAAATCCGCGTGTCGGTGGTTCGATTCCGCCTCGAGGCACCATTATTTGGTACTTAACAAATAATGGTCTTTATAGACCTGATGTTGACACAAATAATTCCCCTTTAGTTCAGTTGGTAGAACGGCGGACTGTTAATCCGTATGTCGCAAGTTCAAGTCTTGCAAGGGGAGCCACATTCAAGAAAGCCAAGTCGAAAGACTTGGCTTTTTTTCGTTTGAACAAAAACAAACTCTATTCAATATACACATCAGCTCCTCACTAACTCTTAATCAGTCTCGATAAATTGAGTTATCTCCTTTTAGTACTCTTACTACAGCAGTTGATTCTAAGTTCTATAAAGCATATCCACTACAACAGAACCAACGCCTTATAAAGTTCATGACCCGCTAATATTCACATTAAAACAAATAGAACCAAGTCCTGTTACTTTTTTTTCTTCGAAAATTTAATCCCTATCATACTTTGATGTCTTTCTAATATCTGCCTTACACCACTTAGATTAAGATTCGATGAATTATACCTAATACTAATTATTGAATCGCTGCGCGGGGAAATATGAAACTAAAAACGCAAGCTTACTTATTATCGGGCATCATCTTGATCGCCCTGCTAGCACTGACGGCTACAGGCTTATGGACCTTAAGAGTTGCTAGCAACATGGACAACAAAGCTCGCGTAACAGAGCTGTTTAAGAGCGCATACAGCATTCTTACTGAAGTCGAAAAAATGGCGATTGATGGCACACTAGAAGAAGAGCAAGCCAAGCAACTAGCTACTCGCCTTCTACGCAACAACATCTATAAAGATAATGAATATGTTTACGTAGCCGATGAGAACATGACGTTTATCGCGACACCATTAGATCCTCAACTGCACGGAACCAGTTTTAACGACTTTAAAGATGGCGACGGCAATAGTGTTGGGCAGCTAATCCAAAGAGTACTTGGTAATCGTACTGGCGAGATCATTGAGTACACCTGGACACAAAAACTGCCAGATGGAACGATTGAAGAAAAACTGTCTATTGCAGAGAAAACGCCACATTGGGGTTGGGTTGTCGGCACTGGTATCGGGTTCAATGAAGTTAACGCTCGTTTTTGGTCTACTGCTCAATGGCAGCTATTCCTTTGTGTCGTGATTGCTGGTCTTATTCTGGCGAGCCTAATTGTATCCATTAAACGCATGCTAGCGCTTCTTGGCGGCGAACCTAAAGACGTACGAGAAGCAGTACAAGCCGTAGCACAAGGTCGAATTCAAACCTCTTTCGAAACTCAGGCAATTGACGGCAGTATCTATCACGCCGTACAACAAATGAGTAAGTCATTGGCTGAGCTAGTATCAAACCTTGACGCTTCAATGCTGGCATTAAGAGGCGAACTGCAGCGCGTAGAAGATCGCGCTGGGTCAATTGGTCAACTGACAGACACCCAACAGCAATCAACAGAGATGATCGCGACAGCAATGACCGAGATGGCCTCTTCAGCCAATAACGTAGCTGCTTCAGCTAGCGATACCGCGCGCAACACCGACGAGGCCGACAAACAGAGCCAGCATACCCAACAACTCATTCACAACACAGTAGATAACATTCAAGGCTTAGCAGGCCAACTAGGCACAGCAAGCGAAGCTGTCGCTAACCTAGATAACGATGTAAACAACATTGCAAAAGTATTGGATGTGATTGGTGATATAGCGGAGCAAACTAACCTATTGGCACTAAATGCAGCCATTGAAGCGGCTCGAGCTGGCGAACAAGGTCGTGGATTTGCTGTTGTAGCAGATGAGGTTCGTAACCTTGCAGGCAGAACACAATCGAGCACAAAAGAAATCCAATTAATGATTAATAACCTTCAAGAGGGATCTCGCAACGCAATTCAAACCATGGAAGTGTGTGCCGCGACCAGTGAAAGCACCGTAACAGAGTCTCAAAACGCCTCTGAAGCACTACAACAGATTGTTGTCGCATTAGAGTCCATTTCATCAATGAGTCATCAAATCGCAACAGCGGCCGCTGAGCAGACTCAGGTGAGCGATGATATATCGAAGCGTATCAATATGATCGAAGAGAGCGGTAACCAACTGAGCAATGTCGTAACAGAAAGTCATAACAGCACCCAAACTCTTGCCTCTCTTTCCAACGAATTAGAAGCTTGGGTTAATAGGTTTGAAGTAAAACACTAAACTCCCTAGAAAATTTTCAAATAAAAAAGCACGTTTTCATACGTGCTTTTTTTATTTCGGCGCCCATTCAGTGTAGTTAACCGTAGTTTTACTATCTTTTAGGGCATGCTAGACCTAGGTTTTTCACCCCAAATGAGCAAAAACAACCCACTAAGTATAGAAAAACATCAAACGATACTTTTTTTGCAATTTAATGTTGACCCAGAACGCGAAAACACGTTTAATACACCTCGTCGCCCGGATAGCTCAGTCGGTAGAGCAGAGGATTGAAAATCCTCGTGTCGGTGGTTCGATTCCGCCTCCGGGCACCACAATTTATTTGTTGGTGTCTTAGACAACAACAGTAAAGCACAAAGAAATATTATGTGCCGACTTAGCTCAGTAGGTAGAGCAACTGACTTGTAATCAGTAGGTCACCAGTTCGACTCCGGTAGTCGGCACCATTTCTTTAAAGCTTTAAGAATAATTCCCCTTTAGTTCAGTTGGTAGAACGGCGGACTGTTAATCCGTATGTCGCAAGTTCAAGTCTTGCAAGGGGAGCCAAGTTAATCATCAAGCATAAGCTTTTTGATTCATGATGCCGACTTAGCTCAGTAGGTAGAGCAACTGACTTGTAATCAGTAGGTCACCAGTTCGATTCCGGTAGTCGGCACCATTCTCTTGATTAGAGACTAAACAATCAATTCCCCTTTAGTTCAGTTGGTAGAACGGCGGACTGTTAATCCGTATGTCGCAAGTTCAAGTCTTGCAAGGGGAGCCAATTAAAAGAAGCCGCATCATTGATGCGGCTTTTTTGCATCTAAAGATCCTAACTTATTAATACAACTACCCTCACCTTTCAAATACCATATTCAATTCAGAAACCAACCGTTTTTATATCCTTCCAAAGCTACAAATCTTCGCTACTTAATGCTCTTCAAAATCTCCCAACAACAAACGACACATTCACGTAAGAGTCAGTCACAGTACGTTGCTACTCATTTTATTGACTAGGAGATCGGTTGAAAAAATCAATACTAAGTTTGGAGGTAAGAAAGCTAAATAACGAATCAAGTAAGCGCTGAAAAGCTCTGTAAGACACTTCAATCCAAATTGATACACAGATTACTCTTTATCAAAACTATCCACTACAATAGCGCCCATAGAGGCTGGCATTGAAATAACAATCACTCTTTTGATCGATACGACGGGATCACTCAATAGAGGTAATTTGTCCAGGCAAGTCAGTACCAAAGCAACGACCAATGCCGTCATAACATAAGCAATCACTATTCTGAAAATAAACACCGGCAACCGAGCAACAACATCTTTTTGAAAGACACTCTCATACGTATAGAAGCCTAAGAACACCGCAGACAGTAAAAATAGCAGCAATAGATTAGCGGTAGGTAAAGTCTCCCCTAACTTCCAAGCCTCTTCAGAAAAAGAAATCGGCACGGCCAAGGCAAAAGATCCCACAAAGATCTGGCTCGCATCTTCAAAGTTAAAACTCAATTTCATAATTCGACCCATTAGGTTTAAGGCTTTATCTAATTCTGAAAAGAATCACAAAACTATCCGCCAATGATTTGGGGGATTTTTATTTCTACTAAGCAAACAGTAGTGACCTTCTAGCTTCATCTTAGTCGCAATAACCAAAACATAGCTTGAACTAACCAGCAAGAAATCAATATGCTCAGAGCAAAACGGTCAACACGACTGATTAATATCGAGTCAACAAACACATCAAAATCGAAGACAGAGTGGTAACCCCTAATATACCAGCACCTAGAACCAAAGAATCTAAATCCGCAGGGTGATAAACGTCACTTCACGAATACGAGGGATGCTCTATTTCTTAGCTTATATACCCCTCAGGCACCACTTGGGAACACACTTAGCGACTCTCACCTTTAAGCTGAATCTAGCCTACTTTCACCCTTTGAAGTACTTAGAACGAGTCGCTCAATACCATCGAGAGTGGTTTTAAGCTCAATGCATAACAAGAGACATTAAGTCGACTCATTATGAGCTCTAGCGTTCTTAAGAGAAGCCTCCATGATAGAGCCCTAATTACACGTATCCTATAGATTCACAGATAGAGCAGAAGTCAGATTTCGTAGCCGAAAGGCTGTTAACTAATACTGAGAGCCGCTCACTTAATAAAGGAAACATCTACAGCGCGTATGGCTCGAGTATCTGAATGCTAAACTTAAAGCTATATACGTTTGAAATCATGCTCGAGTCACCTCATACCAATTAAAGTAAA
>NZ_JBFROI010000131.1:0-819 GCF_041471405.1 Vibrio sp. 10N.261.52.C11 | reverse complement strand
TTGAGTCGTTCCGTATCGAGCCAACAGAGTTCAATACTCTAGGTACGTTAACGTCAAACAACTTGGCGGTTCAGCTAAAAGAAGATCCTAACAGTGCTGGCGATTACATCGGTTTTGTTAAAGACGCGTCGGATGTTGAAACCAACGTCTTTACCGTTACCTTCTCTGGTACAAATCTAGGTCAATACACATTTACGTTACTTGAAGCGCTTGACCACGAAGATGGTCTGGTGAATAACAGTTTGAGCTTTGACCTGCCTGTTTATGCAGTAGACAGCGATGGCGATGATTCTTTGGTTTCTCAGTTAAATGTAACCATCGGTGATGATGTTCAAATCATGCAGGATGGTACGTTAGATATCACTGAGCCAAATCTTGCAGACGGCACAATCACAACCAGTACCATTGATGTGATGCCAGAGCAGAGTGCTGATGGCGCGACCATTACTGAGTTTACTTACGATGGTGGGACTCCACTGACGCTTAACCAAGCTGATACCGGTGAGCAAGAGTTTATCTTCACTGAAGGCTCTCTGTTTATCACCCTTGAAGGTGAAGTACGCTTCGAACCAAACCGCAATCTAGACCACACGGTTAGCGAAGACATCGTCAAATCGATTATCGTGACCTCAAGCGATGGCGATGTGGATGTTGAAACGGCGACGGTTGTTCTGACCATTACCGATGGTGATATTCCAACCATCGAATCCGTACCAAGCGTGACGCTATCAGAAACACAACTTTCTGATGGCTCGACACCAAGCGGCAGTGCGGTGAGTCAAACCGAGACTATCTCGTTTACCAACCAAAGTGATGATG
>NZ_JBFROI010000130.1:0-559 GCF_041471405.1 Vibrio sp. 10N.261.52.C11 | reverse complement strand
ATCGCCAGGCTTTAAATTTTTAGAGTCGTTTTTAAACGGTTCTTGAATTGCTGATATAGCTCAGCCCGGTAGAGCGCACCCTTGGTAAGGGTGAGGTCCCCAGTTCGAGTCTGGGTATCAGCACCATATTTAGTTGATTTGATTATTCAAGTTAACAACAGAATTTGCTTGGCGACCATAGCATTGTGGACCCACCTGATTCCATGCCGAACTCAGAAGTGAAACACAATAGCGCCGATGGTAGTGTGGGGCTTCCCCATGTGAGAGTAGGACATCGCCAGGCTCCAAATTGCTTTATGCTGAATAGACACTGCGGAGTGGTAGTTCAGTTGGTTAGAATACCGGCCTGTCACGCCGGGGGTCGCGGGTTCGAGTCCCGTCCACTCCGCCACTTATTAGAAAGCCTAGTCTTATGACTAGGCTTTCGTCATTTCTGGGTATCGATAATTCGGTCTCCAACCACGAGCTCCGGTCGCCTGAGATCCTAGCTACTCCGCCATTTATAAGAAACCTCGCTAGAAATCGCGAGGCTTTTTTGCATCTAATACCAATCCGGAAA
>NZ_JBFROI010000129.1:0-228 GCF_041471405.1 Vibrio sp. 10N.261.52.C11 | reverse complement strand
ACTCCCCTACGGGATACCACTTCCTTCAAGAAGTAAAAAGGGTCGTTAGCTCAGTTGGTAGAGCAGTTGACTTTTAATCAATTGGTCGCAGGTTCGAATCCTGCACGACCCACCATTTCCTCCCAAGGAAATAAAATTTGGGGCGATTAGCTCAGTTGGGAGAGCACCTGCCTTACAAGCAGGGGGTCACTGGTTCGAGCCCGGTATCGCCCACCATTTCCTCCCAAG
>NZ_JBFROI010000128.1:0-313 GCF_041471405.1 Vibrio sp. 10N.261.52.C11 | reverse complement strand
TTTATACCGTTCTTATTAAATAAGAGCAGATAAACATTGAGAACTTTTAAATTTGATTAACATGACTCGTAAGTCAGTTAATCAGTCAGCTTTCCAAATTGTTAAAGAGCTTGATTCAATAAAATGAACCATTTTTAAAAACACTTAAATAAATGTGCTTAAAGATGGTATCCCGTAGGGGAGTCGAACCCCTGTTACCGCCGTGAAAGGGCGGTGTCCTAGGCCTCTAGACGAACGGGACATAGGTTACTCTTAACTGTTTAAACATATCAATCTGTGTGGACACTTATCGTGAATATCTTCGTATAAGGAG
>NZ_JBFROI010000127.1:0-432 GCF_041471405.1 Vibrio sp. 10N.261.52.C11 | reverse complement strand
TAGATGAAAGATACAAGCGAAAAGCCTTGCCCGAAGGGTAACGCCCAACTCAAGCCGTTACCACAACGCAGCACTTAAAATCAGCCTTAAACCGTCATAATAAAAAAGCCGCCTATCAAGCCCTATAAGGAAAGAATCAACAAAACGACACTATGACAAAGCAATATAATTAAACATAGAGCAAATGGGCGTACTGTGGTACTGAGAGCCGTTTTGACGACCGCTTGCGGTCGAGCCTTTGGCTCAACCTCTTTTAGCGCAGAAACCCAAGCGTACACAGCAATCACGAGGTAAAAAAAATGCCTCTAGGATAAGAGGCATTTCAGAAAACATATTTGTACATTAAGCGGTGATATGACTGCCAACCCAAAACGCGGCACCGGCTACCGTCGCAATCATCGCAAAGGCAGTAGCAATAATGAGGTTTTTAAG
>NZ_JBFROI010000126.1:0-214 GCF_041471405.1 Vibrio sp. 10N.261.52.C11 | reverse complement strand
AAACTCATTCAAGTGTTCTTGTTTGCCTCTGCTTTTTAAAGCGGAAACAACAGTTTTGAGTCCACAAAACCCCTTGGGTGTTGTATGGTTAAGCCTCACGGGCAATTAGTACAGGTTAGCTCAATGCCTCGCAGCACTTACACACCCTGCCTATCAACGTCGTAGTCTACGACAACCCTTTAGGACGCTTATAGCGTCAGGGAAAACTCATCTC
>NZ_JBFROI010000125.1:0-254 GCF_041471405.1 Vibrio sp. 10N.261.52.C11 | reverse complement strand
TTTCCGGATTGGTATAATACCGGGCTGGCGATCCAACTCCCAACATTGCTTCGTAGAAGCAACAGATGCAAAAAAGGCTCTAGCATTTCTGCTAGAGCCTTAAATATGGCAGGGGTGGAGAGATTCGAACTCCCAACACGCGGATTTGGAATCCGCTGCTCTGCCAATTGGAGCTACACCCCTAAAACTTTCATTACTTCAGATTCGAAAAAACCTCGCACTAGGCGAGGTTATCGAATAAGTGGCGGAGTGGA
>NZ_JBFROI010000124.1:0-7139 GCF_041471405.1 Vibrio sp. 10N.261.52.C11 | reverse complement strand
GGAAAGCCGCGATGAACCAAAAAAAAGCATCACCATACCTTATAAGAAATAGGTCTAGTAATACTTTAATATTGATCAGGTTACCGGTAAGAGCTTATTCTAATACTTGGCCAGGAATGATCAAATCAGGATTTTCAATATCATTACTCTCAATGATCTCTTCTAAATCGAAGCCGAACTTTCTACGTAGTTCATATAACCAATCACCTTCTTGTACGACATAAGGTAATGTCGGCTTAACAGCAACTTCGGATATACTGTTAGACATAGTATCGAAGTCACAGTCCGTATCAGTTGGGTCAGATGTGCAATCCGGAGCTTTCGTAATTTCAAGTGACGAAGGGCGAGGTTCAACTTGGTCAGACTCAATCTTACGCTTGCTGTCATTGAAATAATAAGATAATCCAACCACGGCTTCTCGTTGATTTTGCCCAAAATCATCATTCAACGTTTGATTAAGTGCGATACTCGCACCGAAATATTCATTCAAAGCATACTCAGCAAGGTACTCTATTGTTGGATATTTATCTTCAAATCCGACTCCAACCTTTAAATCAATTTCTTCTCCATCATGTATACTATAAAGCAAACCTAAATCAGGTATGTACTCAGAATCATCTAATAATTTATAATGTGTGATACCTAGATTCAATTGAAGTCGGTTATATTGGTAGAGAAAATAAATAGATTGAGAATTCTCAAACATATCTCCATCAAAATTATAGCCATAGTTTGCCCCTACCCCCAAAATATGAGCAGTTGGCTTCTCAGCAACCGCTGCACCGCTGGTTAGTACTAGAAACATAAAAAAAATATTATTAATTAGTCGGTTCACAGGTTCACCTCATAAACAACATTAAACGACCCTTGGTAATTACCTGAACTGAGTGCATTTCCATCGACATCAAAACTAACATCGTATGCTACATCAACTTTGTTACTACCTTCTCCATTCACTGTAATCACTTCTGAATCAGGAAAAGATGCGGTATTAAGTACTCCGTCTTGGACAATCACCTTGTCAGGGCTTTCGCAGCCAATGGCACACGTGATTGTGTAGGGTATCTTTTCTAGCGAGTTATCAATATTTGTAAGCTCATAGTCACCTGACGTAGGGCTAAATGTCATAATAACGCCTGTAGGTAAAGTCCCTAACAAGCTAACATCATACCTCGTTGTACCAGAGATCCTTTTTGTTGCAGTATCATACTGGGGTTCAATATTCCCGTCTCCAAGTACCGTTAATGATTCAAGGATCGCAGCTTGATAATCAATCGTGATAATTAACGTCTCCGGCACTCTGGTATAAGTCATCGTACCGGTTTGACTTGTAAAAAAGTAAGTGGGTGAAAGGTTAATTGATGCCGTAAAAGTTCCAGATCCAACAGGGGCTGCGAACACATCATTACTGATATTAGGCAAAGCGAAAGCAGGTCGATAAAACTTAAAAGGCTCTATTCGGCTTGTTGCTGTGTAACCCATTCGCGACACACACAAAGTCGACTCTTGGCCCACTTTCGCACTCGAACCACTTATATTTGTAGCTGCACACTCATTGGCAACTCCCATTCCCACATTTGACCCGTAGTCTTTTGATGTGAAATAACTAGCCGAGCTACCCAAATTGTACTCAACGCCTAACAACTCCAGGCTGGTGTTAAAACTTTCGCCTGTAGAATGATTAACAAAGCTAACGTTATTAACGGGTTGGTTATCCATCGTTGCGGGATACCACTCTGCCGTTGGTTGCTCTTGCGCTATCGTCCATGCAGATGGAGATATAGCTTCACTACCGAAATAACTATTTGGCGCCGCATTGTTCCAAACCACAGAGTTGTTTGCTGTAATCGTTCCGTATACATCTGCAGCATGGCTACTATCTAAAGCCGTGAATAATAGCGCTATACTAATTAGGCTATTTCTTTTTAATAGTGATATTTTTGTTATAACTGTAATCATGGTTGGCTACCTTAACGGATAACGAATCGACATTTTGCAGGCCTTCTGCTAATTTTATGGTTTTCTTTCGACCAGATAGTATTGTATTAGTTTGTTTACATTTGTTACTAACAGAATTCGGTTTACAGTTATCAAACTGTATGTAGAAAAATGTGTTACCATTATTTTCCACATAAACTTCTGAACCGTTATATTTAACTTTGTAGTCAACATTAGTATTTTTTGCAGGTACAATATAATAAGGAGCATAACCATAATTAATACCAATTATACTTTCTTTTTTATCTCCATCGATAACGCTAGGCATGAAAGTCACTTGATAAACTTTGTCCTTCTCTAAATCATCACAATTAACCTGACATAAATTCTTTACTGATACACGACGTCTTTCCCCCGGATTTAATATCAGTTTATTGGGTAATAGCGCAAGATCCCATAAAGGTAAATTATCTTTTGTTAGCTCTACCTTTTCTAACTCTCCGTTTTCAACCTTTACTTGGCTAACGTTACCTTTTATATATTCAGGTTCAGTTTTCGAACTAGTCAGAGTAAAAACTTCATTACCATCTTCTCCAGCTATAAGAAGCATTTTATCTATGCTAAATGCATGGCTAAAAGAGGTCGTCATTAATAGTATCGAAGTAAATATTACACGTTGCATAATTTTCTCTATGTTAGTTATAAGCATATGGCGTCATCTCCATATGAACTGCATAATTAATGAGTTCATCAACATACAGTTTGTTTGCCGTAGTTAGTTGCTCAGGAGACTTAGCGAATATATACAAATAACCGCCAAGCTTTTTGTTTATAATTTCAACACCTGAGTTGTTCAGTTTGTTCTGATAGTTCAATACAATATTACTATCCTTGTATTGCCCTAAGTAGTAATAATAAACACCATCAACTAGGGCTATCTGATAACCTTCACTATTTTCTTCGAATGATGGCATACAGAAGTTATTACCTAAATTCAAATTATTAACCGATGATAACTCCGGTATTACACATTGGTTTTCCTTAGATATAATTTTGTAAGGTTGTTTATCTTTCACCTTAAATTGATACACACCTTCAACAAGCTTGTCAGTAGAAACACAACCTCCACCGATACATTCAACTCCGTCTATCGGATTTCCATTTATATCACTAAACGTCGATATAAATGATTTCAACTCAGACAACGACGTATCCAAACGGATAACAGTTCCTGGATAACTAGTAGCCGACGTATAAGACTCACCATTGTTGTAAAAATCAGAGGCTTCCGTATCAAGCTTGAATTCATATTCATAGAACTCTTTTAATGGATATACCGTCAAAGCATCTCCACTAACATAAGCATTGCTTTGTTTTCCATTCTGCTCGGAGTTAACTACCGCCAAGAATTTTCCATCCGAAGACAGTTCCCCTGTATCATTATTCGAAATAAAATAAGAAGATGACTTTTCACTCGTAAACTCTATTCCTTGAGAAGTTACGATATTACTTGTACCAATATATGCAGAAACACTTGTATTACTACTTGAATTGATATAGGCATAAGAGTTTGAGTCAATATGTTTATTCTTATAATTTGCAGACAATGATAAATCGGCACTGCTTTGGTCTTCAGTAGAATCTTGATAATAAAGTCCCGCAGAGCTTGATACATTTAGATTGTTTCTGTTAATTAGACTACTTGAGACTGTATCTCTATGCGATAGCGCAACATCACCACTATCATCTATTTGTGCTTGTGTACTATGTGTGTATGTGTTTTCCTGGCCTATTGGAATAATTATTGAGGCCATAACACCATAATTTATATCGCTCGATTCACTTGCTGATAACTCTAAGTTCACCTTTGAGTCAAGTGGTAATGATGATATCTGCACGCCACTTCTTGCAGACCAACTTTCTGATTCATTATTATAACCATTACTAAAATCTTTATATTGGTTTTTTGTTAATATACCCGATATATATGATGATATATTTCTCGTTAAGTACTTGTTGTAATTTACTGATAATGACGTATAGTTCGAGTTACTGAATAAAAGTTGAGACAAACTAATATCTCCAATACTATTATCATTTTCACTATCAAATTTTGTGTAAGATACACTTAAGTTATAAATCCCCACATCAAAATTATAAAAACTAGATCCATCGTCAAATAATCCTGTTACTGCCGATATTCTGGACACTTCCCCTAAAGATAAGTGACCACCAACATAATTATAATTATCTTCCCCTGTAATAAACGAACCTGCACCCAGTGCAAAAAAATCCGTAACTTGATAGCTCAATTTCCCATTGGTGAACATTGGACTTTCATAATTATCATAAGCAAAGTTGATGGATTTCTGGTCAAAATCGTCCTCTAGTCCCGTATTCGTCAGGTCTCTTGATAAATAACCGGCTGTAATATGATAATCTAGTTCGCCGGTTTTAATCGACGAAGAGCTTGTATTGACTATCAACCTATCTTCTGTGTAAAACTCTTCACTGCCATCAAATATTCGAATTGTCGCAGTATAAGTACCAGATGGTAGCTCGTTATAGTCAAAGTATTCTTGCCCTGCATCCACATTACGACTTAATAGAACACGGCCTCTATCATCATTAATTTCTAGTCGACCAGCTCTTGAAATGTTCAAATATACTCGTCTAGAATTAGGAGATGATTTTTTTACTAGCTCTCTCGTCGATCCAATCGACAACATGTAACCAGAAGTTTTGCTGCCATTTTCTAAAAACTGAGTACTATTCCAAGAGCGTTCTTGGTATTTATACCCGACAGAGAAACGAGTATTACCACCAACATAGTTATACGATGAGTCATCCGAACTGAAACCATTGACATCACTAAAGTTTAGATCATTATGCAAATAGCCATACTTGCCAAAACCTGCATAATTTTCATGTTGATAAGAATAAGACGATGTATAATCAGTGTTGTCGCTATAAGAACCAGATAGATTCAAACCATGTGACATAATGATCGCGTTTTGATCGATCTCTTCTTTTACAAATTTTATTTCTGACTCTTCTATTATCTCAGTTAAGAATTGTGAGTTAACATGAATAATCAATGATTGGCTATCTGGAACATAAACAAAATCATATAAATCAGGTAGTAGACCACATTCACTTCGATAACCTTTACAATCTAGGCTCGATTCAACCCCATTTACCAGTGTTGTTGCCATCGCATCGCTAACATCTTTCTCAATACCAAGTTCATTCGCCAATGCTTGTGCTACAAGTTGTTTTTGTGAAGTGGGAATTCTTACTTCATCACCCGAGATGAAAGCTTCCGAATAGAATAATTTGTTGTTATCAGCCGAGAGAATTAGTGGCATTCTTATCAACTTCTCTTCAAACATATCTTCAAATCCATCTGGAATATTTGCGACGGATTTTGAACTATATATTATGGCCAAGAAAAATATGATAATTAAGTTTAAACCAAACCAAAGTCTAATAAACATTATAGTTGAAGCTCCACATTGAACGTAATACGACCATTGCAATCTAATGGCTCATCACTCGGTATATTTTTATTTGTCACTAATTCAAATTCATTGGTAGAGTTTTCATATTCAGTATTTTTAATATTATTAAATTCAAAGTTTGGTATATCTAAAATATCAGAGTAATGTTTTCTATCGATATAGAGATCGACAAAATCATCATACATAGTCTCACCGCTATCGTTGAGAACACATTTAGAAGTGAACTCTGATATGTTATAACTGTATTCAAACGAATCCCCAGTGCTTGTTGGTATATTAGTTCTAATATAAGAATAAAAACGCCCATTTAGAAAGGTTTCGTTCTCACTATCATACTTCAGTGCAATAAACTCATCAGATAAATCTACACTTATAGAATAGTCATACAAATTCGCTCTATTTATTTGTGTATTTACTGGAAATGAATAGCTTTCATAGCCAAAGCTATTGAAACTAAAAATAACAAGCAATAATAGAAAGAAATAATTTATATAGATATTCATTTTCATCAGCCTCGAAAAACAAGGCACTTAATTAATTAAGTGCCTATCAAATAATGAGATTTTTTCTTATGGCAAAGTTGCAATCATATCAACGTTAACGATAACTTCTGAACCAGCAATATCATCTGGAGTTGAGTGTGCTGTATCGTTAGCAACATACAGTTGAATCGTATCGCCTGCTGAAAGTTGAGTTGAAGCTAAGTAGTCAGCTGCAGTAAGTTCCGTCGCTGAAAGGTTATCGCCAACGACAATGTTAGGCTGTACTTCACCCATTGAAGCTGGAAGCACATTTACTTGTGATACCGTCCAGTTAGCTGGAGTTAAAGCCCCAAGCACAGCCCCCGTGTAGTCATGCGCTTCCAAAACAACTGGTTTAGTCGTTGCGAACGTACCGTCAGCGTTCACCTGTAACGTACCAACAAAAGAAGCAGAGTCTTCACTACCGCCCGCACCAGTAACAATGATGTCACCGTTGGATACAAAACCAGGAACAAAGCCGCTGAATACTGCAGAACCAGTAGAGGTATCGCCAGGTGCAGCAAAAGCCGGAACAACAGTAATTGCAGACAATAATGTAATGAGTGTTAATTTTTTCATTTTATTTCCTTTAATATAATATAAGCATTGCGTTAGCCTCTTGCTAAACAGCAGGCATATAATATTAAAATAACTACGTTTTAGGTTAGCACGTTGGAATTATTTATAGTTAAATATGCCTAGTCGATATATCGCCGACTAGTTCATTTATCTAGGGAATAAGATCTGTACAATAAATACTTTCAGTTACACTAAATTGGATATCATAATAACCATTATCAAACTTTGAGAAAGGTGTTTCAATTGGATATGAGAAGGGGTAACGCTGGTGACTATCTGGGCTTTGTTGCGTAATTCAATGGAACTAAATCAAGAACCTACGATCTGATCAGCTACCACCACTCTCTCTCGTAGCCTTATGCCTAAACCTTGTTACAAAACAACCAACTGGAAGCAATACAACCAATCGCTCATTAACCGTGGTTCTCTGACCTTCTGGATCGATGAAGAAGCAATAAGTGGGTGGGCGCAAAGCAAACAGAATAAGCGCGGGAGGCCACGTCGGTTCAGTGATTTAGCTATTACGACAGCACTCATGGTGAAACGAGTTTTTTCTATGCCACTGAGAGCGCTGCAAGGA
>NZ_JBFROI010000123.1:0-14965 GCF_041471405.1 Vibrio sp. 10N.261.52.C11 | reverse complement strand
TTAACTGATCGGCATTACACCCAGTGGGTGCCTTTTTTGATCGCGTTGAATCTGCTATCAGAGCCCTGCTATATACAGGAATTACTCGACTTGGTGAATACTCTCTTGAATAGTCAGACGGACTTCTGGGTAAAGCATCGAGTAAAGAAGCTTAGCGAATTGCTGAGTCTTCTCTAAATCGCAGTTGCCGTCGTTATCTAGGTACTGTTGCTGCTTCAACGTTGCGAACATAGAAGCAAACACGCCTTTATCGAAGAATTCTGGTGCATTGATGCCTTGCAGACGACCAAGTCGCTGTGCAATGTCTTGGCTCTTCTGTTCAAGATCGGATTTATCCAGATCAGGGTTCTCTGCTAACAGGTTCAAAGCAATAGAGTAGCGTTGTAGCGTTTCTGAAATCGTACGACCTAACAGCATCAGTGCTTGGCTGTTTGATTGGTTGATGGTGACTTCATTATCAGAAACCACAAGCATACCTTGGTTAACCAGCTCTTCAATGATGTTAGAAACCACGCCTTCAAGCTTGTCTTCGTCGTAGCTTAGGAACAGCTCTTTCTTCAAGAACGGGTAGATAGCAGCAACGTTCTCTTGGATCGCGTCAATTGATAAACCGCGTTGACGAATAGTCATCTGTGCAATTAACGATGGCAGAGCAAACAAGTGAATGATGTTGTTTCGGTAGTAGGTCATCAGAATTGACTGGTGACGGTCTAGCGAAATGATGTCGCCCATTGAGTCTGATTCAATCAAGAACTTGTTCAGTGATTCAGCATGTTTTACTAAATCTTCAGCGCTGTCTTTTGGCACAGTGAACGTTGCCGAATATGGAACATTCTTAAGCAGAGACAGGTAGCAATTAATCTGAGAAACCAAAGAGTCACGAGACAATGCGCGCTGTCTTGAAGCCAATAGTGCCGTTGCACAAAGGGTCAGGGCATTGGTCGCTGCCGCATCGTTAATGTGCGTCATCATTTTGGTCGCCAAGTCATTAACCACCGGGTTCATCCATTGTGGTTTGCTAGTGCCCATTGGGTCGATGTCTTTGGTCCACTCAGGTGAGTGTTCATTCAGGTATTGGTTCAGTTGAATTGGCTCACCGAAGTTCACGTAGCCTTTACCAAAGTTACGCAGCTTACGAATGGTACGAATCACTAAGCTCGCGTTTTCTTTCTCTTTACGCTTACCACGAAGTTCTTTTGCGTAAGTCGCCACTTCCATCACGTGCTCGTAGCCGATGTACACAGGAACCAAAGTCACCGGGCGATTCATGCCGCGCAGCATCGCTTGAATAGTCATCGCCAACATGCCGGTCTTCGCTTGCAATAAACGACCTGTACGAGAACGCCCACCTTCACTGAAGTACTCTACTGAGTAACCTTTAGCGAACAACTCCGCTAGGTATTCACGGAAAATCGTCGAGTACAGCTTGTTGCCTTTGAAGCTACGACGAATAAAGAACGCACCACCATGACGGAAAATAGGACCGGCAGGGAAGAAGTTCAGGTTGATACCCGCAGCGATGTGCGGCGGCACCATGCCTTCATGATAAAGCACATAAGAAAGCAGTAAGTAGTCCATGTGGCTACGGTGACAAGGCACGTAAACAATCTCGTGACCATCTTGAGCCAACTTACGAACCGTTGAAGCGTTGCTGATATGCAGGCCTTGGTACAACTTATTCCACAGCCAACCAAGAATCTTCTCACCACGCTTGATCAGCGAGTAAGAGAAGTTCGCAGCAATCTCGTCCATGATGTCTTGAGCTTCTTTGCTCGCTTTCTCGATCGAGATGTTCTTTGCTTGTGCTTCGTCTTCAATCGCTTTTTTGATCGCTTCTGATTTTAACAGGCGATCAAACAGAGCTTGGCGACTTGGCAGGTTAGGGCCTGATGCTGCAAGCTTTTGGCGAGAGAAGTGAATACGTGCCACGCGCGCCAGTTTGTGCGCGATGGTGCTGTCGGTGCCGTGTGAGTTAGCCATGTAGCGTAGAGAAACCACTGGGCTGAAACGAACCAGACAGTCACGACCGGCTAGCAATACAGCTTTTGATTTCTCTAAGCCGTTCATTGCCTGTAGGTAAGGCTTCTGGTTATTCTCTTTACCAGGCTTACGTCCCCACAGCACTGTAGCAGGGATAACTTGAACATCGAGCTCAGAGTCGTCAGCGTGCAGTGAAAGCAATTCAGAGAACACTTCAATTGAAGAGCTTGGTACATAATCATCGTCTTGCAGCAGAGTTTTGCGAGAAGAGATAAAAACGTAGCGTTGCAGTGATTTGCCGTTGATTTCAAGCTTGCTCAACGGATCAGGTAGGCCTAATTCAAGTGCATGTTTTTGCAATGTAAGAATGTCGACACTTGAGCGAAACGGTAAGGCGTATACAATCGGTTTGCTCAAATCAATGTTCAAATCCTCAACAGGGTTTGAAGGAATTGATGTGCCCTTTACCAATACGGATAAAGGTAGCTTCATTAATGAACGTGAAAAAGATTGTCCAGAAGACATATAGGTTCACTGCCTCAATAGTTATTTCAATGTGCTGAAGCGTATCTCTATTTCTCTGATAAAAAGGATAAATCCTATGAGTGAAATAGGGATAAGCCTAGGCGTAAATTTAATCGATGCAAGAATACCAGAAACTGGTCTAACCTTTTAATGGAAATAGTCATATTGCCGTTAAGTTTGTGGAAAATCATTCATCGACTGATTGAGTATAGGGTTAAAAATGACCAAAAAATCAAACACCGGATTCAAACGCATCATCAAAGCAGCAGGCTTTTCATGGCAAGGCATTACGAGTTCGTTTAAAAATGAGGCTGCATTTCGACAGGAAGTGTTCATGGCGGTCGTGCTTATTCCGTTGGCATTTTACCTAGATGTAAGCCAAGTTGAACGAATCTTAATGATCTCATCGGTGGTATTGGTGATGGTTGTCGAGCTAATCAATACCGCGATTGAAGCGGTTGTCGACCGAATCGGCAGTGAACATCATGAGCTTTCTGGGATGGCTAAAGATGTCGGTTCGGCAGCAGTTTTCATCTGTTTGGCACTCGCAGGTTATGTGTGGCTAGAGATCCTGTTTTTGTAATTTGCTAAAAATGAACTAAAAACAACCAATTGCTTTGCTTTTGTTCAGTTACTGGATATACTCACAGTCAACTGTATAAAAAGACAGGTGAATCATGAAGCCGTTAACGCCCCGCCAGCAACAAGTCTTTGACCTTATCAAAGGTAAGATCGAAGATTCCGGTATGCCACCGACACGTGCAGAAATCGCGCGTGAACTAGGCTTCCGTTCTGCTAATGCTGCAGAAGAACATTTGAAAGCTCTTGCTCGTAAAGAAGCGATTGAGATTATCCCGGGTGCGTCTCGCGGTATTCGTATTTTGCTTGAAGATGCAGCAAACGAAGAGCAAGGTTTACCATTAATCGGTCAGGTTGCCGCTGGTGAGCCTATCTTGGCTCAAGAGCATGTAGAAATGCATTACCAAGTTGATCCAGGCATGTTTAAACCACAAGCTGACTTCTTACTTCGTGTAAATGGCGAAAGTATGAAAGACATCGGTATTATGGATGGTGATTTATTAGCTGTTCATAAAACACAAGATGTACGCGATGGTCAGGTTGTAGTGGCTCGTGTCGATGATGATGTAACGGTAAAACGCCTAGAACGTAAAGGTTCAACGGTTCTGTTACATGCTGAAAATGAAGAGTTTTCTCCAATCCATGTCGATCTAGAATCTCAACACTTGTCTATTGAAGGGCTTGCGGTTGGTATTATTCGCAACACCGACTGGATGTAGTCAGTACAAACAGCTTATTGATATTTATTCTCAATAACTTGTCATTGTAATTGATATTCATTATCATCTTCTTTGTCGAGATACAAGGAAGATGATGATGCCAAACCCAACCAAACCTCAAATGAAGCCGCTTACTCGTAAGCCGCGCTCCTCTGTTCAAAAGGCTTCTTCTGAACAAGGGTCTGCACATCAAGAATTCCAAGTTCCGACGAACCTCGTTCAGCATCTTTGGTTTCGTAGCCGTGAAAGCCTAGCTGATGATGGTCTCGTTTATGATCCTATCGCAGCTCAAGCCTGCAAGCGTTGCCAGGTCGCACCAGAATGTCTTACCGGTGAACTCGACCAACAGCAACTCCTTTACGCGACACTGACTCAACTTTGTGATTCTCAAGTTCAACAGTTTTTATCTCATAACCCAGAAGCTTGGATTATTAACGTGGGAGCAGGGCTCGATACCCGTTTCTACCGTTTAGATAATGGCCGCTGTCATTGGGTTGAGTTAGATGTAACCGAGAATCTGCTTTGGCGACAACGCTTGTTCCACAAAAATGAACGCTATCGCTTAGAGTGTGGCTCTGTTGATGACCTAACTTGGTTGGATGAACTTAATATTCCAGAACAAGCCTCGGTGATGGTGGTGTGTGAACATGCTCTGCTGGATTGCAATGAACAGCAGACGGCGAACTTCATTCAGTCTTTGAGTCGCTACTTTACTCATGCACATGCGTGTTTAGTCTTAGCTGGAGATAAAAGCTCAAGTACGTTGGGGCAAAAACTTGGTTCAGGAAAGTATGCGCATGGCCTATCTTCTCCAATAGACAGTGTTCTCAATTGGTTGCCATGGGCACAATGGGTAAAAGCGTTTTCTCCACTAGACCAACAATGCAACCGTTGGAAATTGTGGCAGCGACTTCTTTGTAAGATCTCTCAGGTCAAAAAGCGTTTAACGCCGCAGTTAGTGCTCGTTAAGTGGTAATCCTAGGTGTTTTGTATTTCGAGTAACTGAGTACATAGCCGGTATAAGTAAAATTCCACAACATAGTGAAAGCCCACCCACTAGGTTAAACTATCGCCTCTAATCTAAGAGGTGATCGTGAAGTTATTTAATCCCCAAACTATTTTTCAAACGCTATCCAATCAGGCGATGCATAAAAAAGTGCTGTTGCTCGCGATCCCGATGGTTCTCTCTAATATTACTGTTCCACTGTTGGGCTTAGTCGATGCGGCGGTTATCGGTCACCTAGAGCACTCTTGGTATTTAGGTGGTGTGGCGCTGGGCGGCACAATGATCAGCGTGACCTTTTGGTTGCTTGGTTTCCTGCGTATGTCGACAACAGGGCTAGCTGCACAATCTTATGGTGCGAATGATGGCAAGCAACTAGGCTTAGTTTTTGTGCAAGGCGTGACCATGGCCTTAGGGTTTGCTGGTGTCTTTTTACTTTTACACAGTTTAGTCGCCGATTTAGTTTTCTCATTGAGTAGCGCCAGTGATCAAGTTAAGCACTATGGTCAGCAATATTTCTCAATCCGCGCTTGGAGTGCACCTGCCGCGCTGACTAACTTTGTGATTCTAGGTTGGCTGCTCGGGACTCAAAACGCCAAAGCGCCAATGTGGATGGTGATCATCACCAATATCACCAATATCGTTTTGGATATCGTTTTTGTTATCGGCTTAGGGTGGCAAGTGGAAGGTGCTGCATTGGCATCTGTAATGGCTGATTATGCCGGTCTAACATTTGGCCTAATTTGTGTTTACCGAATCTGGGCGAAGAAGCAGTTACCATCGCCATGGGATCTGCTTAAGAAAACCAGCCAAGGTTTGAGTCGTTTCGTGAAATTGAATCGCGATATCTTTCTTCGTTCATTATGCCTACAAGCGACTTTCACTTTCATGACCTTCCAAGGTGCAAGCTTTGGCGATGATGTTGTTGCGGCCAATGCCGTGTTGATGAGTTTCTTGATGATCATCTCTTATGGGATGGATGGCTTTGCCTACGCAATGGAAGCGATGGTCGGTAAGGCGATAGGCGCGAAAGACAAAGATGAGCTGAACCAGTCATTGATTGGAACTTTCTTCTGGAGCTTCAATATTTGTTTGGTACTGACCATAGTGTTCGCACTCGTTGGCTCGAGCTTAATCAATATGATCACCACAATCCCAGACGTGAAGAGTCAAGCCGAGGTGTATTTACCGTGGTTAATCGCAATGCCATTGGTGTCTATGTGGTGCTTCTTGTTGGATGGTATTTTTGTTGGAGCAACTAAGGGCAAGGATATGCGCAATAGTATGTTTGTTGCGACCTGCAGTTTCTTCGCGATTTTCTATTTAGCATCAGGTTTAGAGAACCATGCACTGTGGTTAGCGATGCTGAGCTTTATGGCAATGCGCGGAATTGGTCTTGGTGTGTTGTTTGTTTCTCAGTGGAAGAAAGGGGAGTTTCTCGCTTAGCTCGAGGGCTCTGTTTGTGGAGAGTAAATGAGGCTGTACAGGTAAAGGGGTATTTAGAACATCATGATCTAATTACTATCAATACCTTAATATTCAATATCTTAAATAAAAACAGCAAGCGCATGGCTTGCTGTTTTATGCATTTGGCCTATGGGTGGTCAAATACTCCTATTGGTTCTATATCTAGAATAAACGGTTAAGCCCGTTGAGTGCTGCAACACGATAAGCTTCCGCCATCGTTGGATAGTTAAAGGTCGTATTCACAAAGTACTCGATGGTATTTGCTTCACCTTTCTGCTCCATGATCGCTTGTCCGATATGGATGATTTCAGCGGCACGCTCACCAAACACGTGGATACCTAAAATCTCTTTGGTTTCGCGATGGAACAGGATCTTCAAGCTACCAATATCTTTACCCGCAATTTGAGCACGAGCTAGGTGTTTGAAAGAAGAACGTCCTACTTCATACGGTACTTTAGCTGCGGTAAGTTCTTGCTCGGTTTTACCAACAGAGCTGATCTCCGGAATGGTGTAGATGCCGGTTGGAATGTCTTCGATAAGGTGGCGTTCAGCTTCACCCTTCACAATTGCCTGAGCCACAAATCGACCTTGGTCATAAGCCGCGCTTGCTAGGCTAGGGTAGCCAATCACATCACCGACAGCGTAAACATGGTCAACATTGGTTTGGTAATTGGTATTTACTGAGACTTGCCCACGCGAGTCCGCTTCTAAGCCAACAGCACCAAGGTTCAGTTTATCGGTATTACCCGTTCGGCCATTGGCATACAGTAGGCAATCAGCGCGCATCTTTTTACCTGACTCTAGGTGAATGATCACGCCATCATCAGTGCCTTCAATTTTCTCAAAGGTTTCATCGTTGCGAATCACGACACCGCTGTTCCAGAAGTGATAAGAAAGTGCATCTGAGGTTTCATTGTCTAGGAATGACAACAGACGGTCACGAGTATTGATAAGATCGGTTTTTACACCCAAACCGCGGAAAATCGACGCGTATTCACAACCAATAACGCCAGCACCATAGATGATGATGTGTTGCGGGTCGTGTTTAAGAGAAAGAATCGAGTCACTGTCGTAGATACGTTCATGCAGGAAGTCGACGTTATCTGGTTGGTAAGGGCGAGAGCCTGTCGCGATAACAAATTTGTCTGCACTGTAATGTTCTTCAGTGCCATCGCTTTGCATTACCGAGACAGTGTTGGTATCGATAAAACGTGCAGTACCAAAGACCAACGTGCACTGGTTGCGGTCGTAGAAGCCTTGGCGTAATCGAGTCTGCTTGTCGATAACCGATTTGGCATGCCCCAAAATGTTAGAAAACGTTGAGTGTATGCTTTTGTTGTTCTGACAAAACAGCGGATTACTGTTGAATTCGATAATACGACTTACGGCATGACGCAGTGCCTTTGAAGGAATGGTTCCCCAGTGAGTACAACCACCACCAACGCTGCTCTCTTTCTCAATGATTGCAACGTTCAACCCGGCTTTGGTTAATCCCATCGCTGCCCCTTCTCCTCCGGGGCCACTACCAATTACGATTACATCAAAGTGGTTGGAGTGCGGCATAGATATCTTCCTTGTTATATTTGAGTAACATTGCTTTAGCGAGATTTTAACTGATTCTGTTCTTGGGTACATGAAAAGGGCATCAGAGAGTCGGTGGGATCACGCAGTGTTATCGAAAAAATAATATTTGGTATGTCGTATGTCTCCAAATGACAGTGTGGATATTGAAATTTTTTCTTCGAACGTATTTACTTCGGTACGTGAACAAAGAGGTATGTTTAGTGTCTTATATAACCAGAGTGCCTTATATAAATAAGTGATTCGCGTTATATTGAATAGAGTATTAGACATGCCTGTTTAGGCTGTAAAAGAAGAAATTGATAAAGTATGAAACCAATGGGCATTCGCGCACAGCAAAAAGAAAAAACTCGTCGCAGCTTAATCGATGCAGCATTTAGCCAACTCAGCGCCGATCGTAGTTTTTCCAATCTAAGCTTGAGAGAAGTCGCTCGTGAGGCTGGAATAGCACCGACTTCCTTTTATCGTCACTTCAAAGACATGGATGAGCTTGGCTTAACCATGGTTGATGAAGGTGGCTTACTGCTGCGCCAGTTAATGCGTCAAGCTAGGCAACGCATAGTAAAAGAAGGCAGTGTGATTCGTACATCGGTTGAAACCTTTATGGAATTCATTGAAAGCAGCCCTAACGTCTTCAGACTGTTATTGCGAGAGCGCTCAGGAACTTCATTTGAGTTTCGTGCAGCGGTAGCTCGTGAGATACAGCACTTCTCTGCTGAGTTAACCGAATATTTGATAACGACTGGCATGACACGAGACGAAGCTTTTACTCAAGCTGAAGCCTCCGTTATCTTGGTCTTCAACTCAGGGGCAGAAGCATTAGATTTAGATCGACGTCAGCGAGATGAATTGGCTGAACGCTTGATCATGCAATTACGAATGATGGCCAAAGGGGCTTTTTGGTATCGTAAAGAACGTGAACGTAACCGATTAAAAGGCGGGATTGAATAATGTCGAATGAAAATAATACTGTAAACCGTGGTTCTGAAAGAAAAACACTCGTACTTGCTGTTGTTGCAGGTGTGTGTGGTGATGCACTGTTATCTTGGGTAACAATGAGCGAAGTGGGCTTCTCTATTTTCCCGCTGATTGCTTTAGTTTTGGCTGTACAAGCGCTTTACCAAGAATACCTAACTAATCCAGTATCTGAAGATATTCCGTTAGTGGGTTTGGCTTGTTTCTTTGTAGGTGCATTTGGCCACTCGGCTTTTGTGAAAGCACAGCACCCTGATGCAGGTTCAAACTTCTTTGCGATTATTGTCGCGATGCTGCTTTTAGCTTGGGTAGGTAAGAAGTTAGGCTTTATCGGCAAGACAGCTTAAGCCAACCTATAAATAAAAAAACGAGCCGATTGGCTCGTTTTTTTGTATCTGCTGTTTGTCTTAGGTCGAGAAAGCGTGTTTTATGCTTTACGTTCTAAGAACACACCTGCTTCCATGTGGTGCGTGTAAGGGAACTGGTCGAACAGAGCAAAACGAGTGATATCGTGGGTTTCGCTTAAGATCTCTAGGTTCTCTTTCAGTGTTTCAGGGTTACAAGAGATGTACATGATGCGCTCGTAGCCTTGCACCATCTTACAAGTATCAACGTCCATACCTGAACGCGGTGGATCAACAAAGATAGTGTTGCAGTTGTAGCTCTTTAGATCGATGTTTGCTTGCTGTAGGCGGCGGAATTCACGCTTACCTTCCATTGCTACGGTAAAATCTTCCGCAGACATACGAATGATCTGAACATTATCAATCTTGTTCGCCGCAATGTTGTATTGAGCAGATTCTACAGATGGCTTCGCTAGCTCTGTTGCAAGTACACGCTCAAAGTTTTGTGCCAGAGCTAATGAGAAGTTACCGTTACCACAGTAAAGCTCAAGCAAGTCACCTTTGCTGTCTTGAGTACAGTCGACAGCCCATTCCAACATTTTCTCTGCTACTTTGCCGTTTGGTTGAGTAAAGCTGTTCTCTACTTGCTGGTATATATAGCTATCACCATTCACATCTAGCTTTTCAATGACGTAGTCGCGATCCAGTACGATTTTCATCTTACGCGCACGGCCAATCAGGTTTAGGTTAAAGCCTTCATCATTTAATTGCTGCTTAAGCGCTTTAGCATCTTGAATCCACTGTTCACCTAATTGACGGTGGTAAAGAAGTGACACCAAAATCTCACCGCTTAACGTAGAAAGGAAGTCTACTTGGAATAGCTTGTGGCGTAGAGAGTGGTTGCTCTTCATTGCATCCGTTAATAGAGGCATTAGATCGTTGATAAGACGACTAGCCGCAGGAAACTGGTCTACGCGGTATTTTTCTTTGGTCTCTTGATTGAACATGACGTAATACATATCGTCACCTTCATGCCACACGCGGAATTCAGCACGCATGCGGTAGTGTTGTTCTGGAGATTCATACACTTCCAGCTCAGGCACATTGTATTGTGAGAACATTTCAGTAAGACGTTCAGTCTTTTCTGCGAGCTGTTCTTGGTAGCGTTGCGGGTTTACATCTAAATTCGCCATTGTTATGCCTTTTGCTGTCGTGCTTTTAAATCAAGAGCGCAGATTTTATTCAATCACAGGCGCTTGTCCAGTGTTGAGAGCCATTCAATGTAAATCGACCATGAAAACTATAGCTTATAACAATCTTAGACTAGACAAATGATTCAGAGGTCAATACTATCTTCGGCAAGCTGGTGCCATTTAGATGTATAGATGGCTGAAGAGGGAATCTGGTGTAAATCCAGAACTGACGCGCAGCGGTAAAAGAGAACGAGTATTCATAAGACACTGCAAATAGCTTTTTGTGGGAAGTCGAATATTAGGTAACCATAAGGGTTGTGCTCTTGAGTCCGAATACCTGCCAGCGGCCAAACCATAAGATGTGGTTTGGTAGGACTTTACGCGATTTAGGATCACAACATGAACAAATCCCTTTTAGCGGTTGCTGTAGCATCGCTGCTTTCACCTATCTCCAATTTACACGCCCAACAAGCATCGGCCGACGAAACCATGGTGGTTACGGCTAACCGTTTTGAGCAACCTTTAAATGATGTTATTGCTTCTACTACCGTTATTTCAAAACAAGAAATAGAAGAAACCCAAGCTAAATCTCTAGTGGATGTTTTGAAGCGAGTGCCTGGTGTTGAAGTTTCTCAAAGTGGCGGACGCGGACACAGTGCCTCTGTTTTTATGCGCGGATATAATAGTGATCAAGTATTGTTTCTAGTCGATGGTGTTCGTATCGATTCTGCTGCGGGCGGCATTAACTTCAATCATATCCCTGTAGGTATTATTGAGAGAGTAGAAGTGATTCGCGGCTCTGGTGGCGCTTTATATGGTTCAGATGCGGTAGCGGGTGTGATTAACGTTATTACTGAGTCTGCTCATTCGACTGAATCGACAATGATAGCGGTTGGAGCTGGCAGTGATGCTCAAAAGGAAGCTAATTTCTCAACGACTCGAAAATTGTCGAACGGCGGAACATTGAAACTCGCTGGCGGTTTTGATGAGACTGAAGGTTACGATATTAAAGACCCGGCTACTGGTCTTAATTATGGCTATGAAAGCCAAAATCTTTTTGCGTCATACTCACAGCCGATCAATGAGGCCTTTACTGGCACAGCATCTGTTCGTTGGTTTGATAGTCTGACTGAGTATGACTCGGGTGGTAAGAACTATGGTTACTCTGAGAACTTGAGTGTTACAGCCGCTGTTGACTATAAAGGTGATAACTTAAGCTCTACCTTTAGAGCTAATCAGCAGGCAATCGAAAACCTAGATTATTCACAAGCTCAAGGTAAAGACAGTGCTGGAACACAGAAGAAAATAGATCTGACGAACCTGCAGTTCTTAAATCAGTATTACGTTAATGAGAACGTATCTGTTGGTGCAGGTGCCGACTGGCGTAGAGAAAAACTTGATGATGATGCCTTGTCATATGGTTCCCCTGATGCTCTAGCTGGCGAATCTCGCGATACTACTGGTGTTTATGCTTCTTCTGAACTTCGTTTCGGTGATGTTCAAATTGTAGGTAGCGTGCGTAACGATAAACATGATACTTACGACAATCACACTACATGGTCTTTGGGTACTCGCTATTACCTAACAGAAAAGCACTCACTTAGAGCGGCTGCTGGTACATCATTTAAAGCTCCGAGCTATTCTGATCTAACAACAAATCCAGACCTAGAACCTGAAGAAGCCGAAAACCGCGAGATTGGATATACCGGTGAATTCGATTTATTCAAACTGGATGTGACAGCATACGATAATGAAGTCGATAACTTGATCATTTGGTACGAAGGTAGCCCGTTTTGGTATCCTCAAAACGTAGATGCAAAATTGAAAGGGTTAGAAATTACAGGTAATTTCGACACGTGGTTCATCCATCACACGGTTGTTGCTGAGTTTAAAGATCATAAAGATTCTGCGGGTAATAAATTAGCGAAGCGTGCTGATGAAAACTATAAGTGGTTGATGGATGCTTCATATAACGATTTTGATGTGAACCTTACCTATACATACACTGGGGATCGAGCGGGTAATCCAAAAGAAATTACTGACCCAGATAATATTTTGCCATCAGTGAGTTTGTGGGATGTTTCTGTAGGGTATTGGATTTCTCCTGAGTTAGTGGTTCGTGGTCGAGTTGATAACTTAACTGACGAGAAATACCAAACAACGCTAGGGTATAACGCTCCTGAGCGTAGATATTTCGCAAATCTAACTTACCAATTCTAATTATCACCTAAACCGCCTTCGGGCGGTTTTTTCTTATTGGGTATATCAATGAAAAAGAAAGTCGTCATAAGTTGGTCGTCAGGCAAAGACTCTACATTAACCCTAGAACGTCTACTTGAAAGCACCGAGTATGAAGTTGTTGCTCTCTATACTACCTATGTTGGAGATGAGGTTCCTTTCCAAGTAACTCCAATTGAGGTTGTTGGAATGCAGGCAACATTGATTGGTTTGCCATTAATAACGATTGAGCTGCCGGAAGTCTTCCCAAGTAATGAAATCTATCAAAGTACGATTGTTACGGCGCTTAAAGGATCGGGTTTATCTATTGATGCTGTGGCATTCGGCGATATGTTTTGCAATGGTATTGCTGATTACCGAAGAAGTTATATAGAACCTGCGGGTTGGGAGTGTGTATTTCCTCTACTGGGAGAGAGTAGCCAAGCGCTGGCTCAAGAAATCATAGATAGAGGAATCGAAACCTTTCTCGTCACAGTCGATAGCGATGCATTAGACATGATCTATTGCGGGAAAGAATACACGCCTGAGCTAATTGACAGTTTGCCAAGTCACGTCGACCCATGTGGTGAAGATGGTGAGTTTCATACCTTAGTAACGTCAGCGCCATGCTTTAAAGGAAAGCTTAAGATAGAGCTAGAAAATGCAGAGCAGGGTGAGCG
Organism: Vibrio sp. 10N.261.52.C11; assembly: GCF_041471405.1. Taxonomy (NCBI): domain Bacteria; kingdom Pseudomonadati; phylum Pseudomonadota; class Gammaproteobacteria; order Vibrionales; family Vibrionaceae; genus Vibrio; species Vibrio sp. 10N.261.52.C11. The sequence continues at coordinate 1,702 of NZ_JBFROI010000123.1, read as the reverse complement.
CTTTGTGCATCAACGCTATCGAGCTTGCATTATATAGAGTGATGATTGGCGAAAACTAAGTGAAGGGGTATCATTGCTGCGGAACTTCTTACAGGTAATGGTTGTGTCGGAAAGCATACAAAAAAACATATTGGTCTTTGATTCTGGTGTTGGCGGTCTCTCTGTATATAAAGAGATAAGCCAGTTACTACCCAATCACAACTATATCTATGTATTCGATAACGAGGCTTACCCATATGGTGAGCTCGATCAGCAAGTCCTCATTCAGCGAGTCCAAAATATCGTGGCCAGTTTTGTGGCTAGTCACGCTATTGATATCGTGGTGATAGCTTGTAATACGGCCAGTACGATAGTCCTGCCTACACTTCGCGCTAATAACCTTATCCCTATTGTCGGTGTTGTCCCAGCAATCAAACCTGCCTCGTTACTGGCTAATAAAGCGGTTGGACTTATTGCGACTCCCGCGACGATTACTCGTGAATACACACACGAGCTCATCAAAAACTTCTCGAGTAATAAAAGAGTAGAGCTGTTGGGTTCTACTCGGCTGGTGGATATGGCCGAAGATAAACTCAGAGGTGAGGAAATTAGCCTTGAAGAGTTACAGAAAATCCTTCAACCGATGATCAACACGATTGATGTGGCTGTTTTAGGATGTACTCATTTCCCACTTATCAAATCTGAGATTCAACAAGTACTAGGTGAAAGTGTAATGCTGATAGATTCTGGTAAAGCAATAGCGAAGCGAGTTCAAGATTTGTTGGGTTTGGAAAGCATTAATAAAGAAGTGGGAGTGCGTGAGGTTTTTTGTAGTGCACTTCCTAAAAAAGAAAGTGCACTAAATAGTATGTTAAAGCAGTTAGGGTTTAGCTCAGTTCAGATTCGTCCGTTTCAGGATGTTTAGGATCATTTGCAACACGTACTTTTAAAGTGCGTTGCATGTAATCTTTATCGTTAAGTGCAGAGATTGCATGATTCACATCATTACTTGCCATAACAACAAATCCAAAGCCTCTTCTTTTACCAGTACGTTTGTCTTTCATTAAGCGTACTGCAAATACTTCACCATGCTCTGAGAATAATTCACGTACATGTGATTCGTTCGCTTTGTATGGAAGGTTACCCACATAAAGTGTTTTGGTTGAAGCCTTAGGTTCTGGATCTGATTTTGAGTCGGTGCTTGAAAAGTTAACAACAAAAGCGGAAGCCAAGACACCAAGGATAAAGGTAATTGCAGGCGATATATCTACCTGAGAGAAAACAATGCCGCCTAATACAGCCAGTGCGACAATTAACAACATCGATTTTTTTGAGTTCATATCGGAATACTACATATTAATAAACGAAATAGACGCATCTACTATTAACAAAATAGACACATGAATCTTACGTTCATGGCTTCCATTTTTCCAATGTATTGCTGTGATACGTCTCAAATGTTTAGTTTTTATTCGAAAAATGCGGATCTGGTGGCTTTTTAGGCGAACAAAACTTTTATTTCAAAAAGCCCTTGTGCTCCATCTCAATCTCTCTATAATGCCGCCTCACCGACACGGAGTGAGACGAAAGTCACACAGCGAAATCGGTAGAGAAAAAGAGTTTGAAAATAACCCTTGACTCTCAAAGTGGTGCAGGTATAGTACGCACCCCTAGCGACTGAGATGTGAATCACAAAACGCTAGCGCTCTTTAACAATTTAAAC
>NZ_JBFROI010000122.1:0-1177 GCF_041471405.1 Vibrio sp. 10N.261.52.C11 | reverse complement strand
TGTCTAAAGAAAAATTTGAACGTACGAAACCGCACGTAAACGTTGGTACTATCGGCCACGTTGACCACGGTAAAACAACTCTAACTGCTGCTATCTGTACTACTCTTGCAAAAGTATACGGCGGTGTTGCTAAAGATTTCGCATCTATCGATAACGCTCCAGAAGAGCGTGAGCGCGGTATCACAATCGCAACTTCTCACGTTGAGTACGACACTCCAGCACGTCACTACGCACACGTAGACTGTCCAGGACACGCGGATTATGTTAAAAACATGATCACTGGTGCTGCACAAATGGACGGCGGTATCCTAGTTGTTGCTGCGACTGACGGCCCTATGCCTCAAACTCGTGAGCACATCCTACTTGGTCGTCAAGTTGGTATCCCTTACATCATCGTATTCATGAACAAATGTGACATGGTAGATGACGAAGAGCTACTTGAGCTAGTTGAGATGGAAGTTCGTGAACTTCTTTCTGAATACGACTTCCCAGGTGATGACCTACCAGTTATCCAAGGTTCTGCACTTGGCGCACTAAACGGCGAGAAGCAGTGGGAAGACAAGATCGTTGAGCTTGCAGAAGCACTAGATTCTTACATTCCTGAGCCAGAGCGTGCAGTTGACCAACCGTTCCTACTACCAATTGAAGATGTATTCTCAATTCAAGGTCGTGGTACTGTTGTAACTGGTCGTATCGAGCGCGGTATCCTACGTGTAGGTGACGAAGTAGAAATCGTTGGTATCAAAGAGACTACTCTTACTACTTGTACTGGTGTTGAAATGTTCCGTAAACTGCTTGACGAAGGTCGTGCAGGTGAGAACGTTGGTGCACTTCTACGTGGTACTAAGCGTGATGACGTTGAACGTGGTCAAGTACTTTCTGCGAAAGGTTCTATCAACCCACACACTAAGTTTGAGTCTGAAGTATACGTACTTTCTAAAGACGAAGGCGGCCGTCACACTCCTTTCTTCAAAGGTTACCGTCCACAGTTCTACTTCCGTACAACTGACGTAACAGGCGATATCACTCTACCAGAAGGCGTAGAAATGGTAATGCCAGGTGACAACGTTCAAATGACTGTTGAGCTAATCGCTCCAATCGCAATGGACGAAGGTCTACGTTTCGCAATCCGCGAAGGTGGCCGTACAGTTGGTGCTGGTGTTGTAGCTAAAATCTT
>NZ_JBFROI010000121.1:0-1323 GCF_041471405.1 Vibrio sp. 10N.261.52.C11 | reverse complement strand
TCAAGCTGATTTGATCATATATGGACACTTCCTATTGGCAAGTAGTAAATCTGAAAGTTTTAGGTAAAAGATTGCAGACATATATCCGAGTTCAAGGACTCTTAATGATTTCCGCTGAGCATGCTCTTATCAACAACACGAACTTGAAAGTCCTAAGATCAAATCAGAGTTCCATACTCACGGTCTTACCTGTTTTCTCATTTCCACTTCATGCGCAATTTTAGATAGATAGTAATTCAGGATTATAGTGTTGCTGATTAGCCAATAAAGCCCATGCAATTCGAGCATTCCGATTAGCTAGTGCGACTATTGCAACATTCTTGTGTTTTCGTTTCAGTAAGTCATTCAACCAGCGGTGAGTATAAGTGGTTGGCTGTTGCTTTAAGTGCCCAAGAACAGCTCTTGCACCATGCACTAGTAGTCTTCGTAAATAGCCATCCCCCCGCTTGCTTATACCAAGCAATACTTGTTTGCCACCCGTTGAAAACTGCTTAGGTACAAGTCCAATCCATGCAGATACCTGCCGTCCATTATTAAAAGATGCGGGGTCACCTATACTTGCAACAAGTGCGGTGGCAGTTATAGGGCCAATTCCAGGGATCTCTGCGATTCTTTTAGAATCAACATTCGTACTGTGCCATTGTTCAATTTCTTTTGTTAACGCACTAATTCGTGAAGAAAGCTCATCAATTAGTTCTTTTAAATGAGTAACCACGCAGCGAATCGGTGGCGTCAAATTATTTTCAGCATCCTCTAAAACCAGAGGGAGCTGCTTGTTAAGTGATGCACTTCCTTTAGGAAAGACAAGACCAAACTCAGCCAGCAACCCACGTAATTGATTAGTTTGGCCAGTTTTCATTGAAACTAACCTTTCTCTAGCTTTGTGAACAGAAAGGATTGATTGCTGTTCAATCGATTTTATAGGTACGAAACGCATGTTAGGGCGAGTTACCGCTTCACAGATTGCTTCAGCATCAGCGGTATCGTTCTTATTTGATTTCACATAGGGCTTAACAAACTGCGGAGGCATAAGTTTAACGTCATGACCAAATTGCTTGAATACTCTTGCCCAATAATGAGCACTGGAGCAAGCTTCCATACCAACAAGACAAGGAGGCATATTGGTCAACGTTTCGGACAACTTCTTTCTGCTGATATTTTTCTTCAAAAGAACTTTGCCTGATGAATCTACTCCGTGAAGAGCAAAAGAAGATTTAGCTAAGTCGATACCTAAAGTTGCAATGGTCATGGTCTCTTCCTCATTTATGTTACCGACTATAAGTTTAGACGGTGGGTGGAAGTGTCCATATCATTAACAACGCC
>NZ_JBFROI010000120.1:0-2027 GCF_041471405.1 Vibrio sp. 10N.261.52.C11 | reverse complement strand
AGCGGCTTCGTTCAACAAGGCATTTAAACGGAACAAAAACAGTGGGTTACGTTTCGCTTCGCTACACATTTTAACCCACTATTTTTGTCCGCTTAATGCGGCGTTATGTAACAAAAGGTAATGGTCAAAGTCACTGTAATTTCAGTTATTTTGACATCTATTGATGCCCATTAATTTGGTATAGAATAAAAACGTATTAAATGATGGAGGGTATCATGGCCAAGCAAGAGTATTGTTCAATCAAAGGATTTGAACCAAGTAATAGAACAAAAGAATATATCGAACAAATGGAGCACATTACTGATATGTCTTCGGTGCTGGAGAAGATCCTGTTTGCTATTCCCTTCTTCCAAATTTTTGCAGGTAGAGATTCTTACAAAGGAGTAGCTTTAGCATCTGCTTCTTATAATGTTTCAACGTATGATTGGCAGTTGTATGAAAGTGCAGTAAAAGCGATTGCTCCAATTGAAAGAGAACGCTTAGAAAATGTAGCTATGAGAGCAATGTTAGACACAAGTGGTGAGGAACGTAAATTTTGGGAGTGTGTATACAATGCATTATAAAGCTATATTATTAATTGTTAGTTGTATATTTTCGTCTTCTGTCTTATCTGAAAGTTGGGCTGAATTTTTAAAAAAAGATCTTAGCTATAAGTACCAAGCTTTAAATGTAAAAGTAGATGCTTGTAGTAAGCTGCGTGAAAGCTTTGTATTAAAACCAATAAAAAGTGATTGGTTTGGTACTTTGACAGATCAACAAAAGAAAGATGTTATTTTATTTGCAAGTGATTATGCGAGTAAGCAATGTTATAAATTGGAAGAATTAAGTTTTTCAAACGCTCTTTTACGTTATACCGCAGAGACCGGAGATAAAGAGCTTCTGGATAATTGGCTTGGTTTAAATAAATCTAATAAATATACAATTGAAGGCGTGGACTCTGTTGGTGCTGAAAATGTAATTGAATTTATAAATCAAGAGTTCACACAACCATTTCAGCCAATTGAGCTTATTAAATATTTAAAGTTATATTAACAAAATTGGAAAGTTACATAACAATTGCATCAACACGATTTACTACACTCGGCATCTTAGGTTGCCGGGTGTTTCTCGTTTTAAGGCGTTAATTTTAAGTATAATTGCATAGTAGTAAACGTGTTATGCAGGCGTTAGCCGAATCTATTAATCCGATATGTAATATTGTTTCTAAGGGGTATTTATGAGTCTTATATCAGTCAAAGTGAGTTCGAAAGCATTAGAGCATATTCGTTCTTCTACTAGTAAGAATCAAGAGCAGATGGCGCTTAAAGTTATATCTGGCGACCTATTTCATATTGTTGATACTATAAATAAATCTCGTAAAGTTCAATTAACAATGGCAGACCAATTAGCTCTCACTTTAGGTGATACTTCAGCAATTTGGCGTGCTCATCAGGAAGATGCAACCGACTTTGACATATTGTTTAATATGCTAAGCAGTAAGCCAGATAAAGAGTTTGTTTTCTCTTATAAGTTGATCGGCTAACAAGAGCTTTAAACGGAACTAAAACAGTGGGTTAGGTTTCGCTTCGCTACACATTTTAACCCACTATTTTAGTCCGCTTAAGCAGGCGTTATAAGTCACATGGAGTTTGATTTAGTATGAAGAATAGAGAGTGCCTTAATTGTCAACAGAAGATTTCACTTAGTTGGTTTTTATTTAGTGGAAATAGGACAAAGTATCGCTGTACCCAATGTTCAGCTTTGATCGAATGGACACCAAGACGCTCCTATTTAGGCATGTTTGTTGGCGGTTCATCAGCGCTGAGTTTTACATTACTTGAATCGTTGATTCCCTCAATGAGTATACGAGTGATAATGATGTTAATTTTGGCAGTCATACTGGCATTTTTAGTACCGAAGCAGTTCAGAATCATTGACGAAAGTGCCTTATAACAAGTCATTTAAACGGAACAAAAACAGTTGGCCGTCGCTTCGCGATTTTAGCCAACCATTTTTGTCCGCTTAATGAGGCTACATGGATTCCCCCG
>NZ_JBFROI010000119.1:0-531 GCF_041471405.1 Vibrio sp. 10N.261.52.C11 | reverse complement strand
TCAACACCCAACGTTGTGGCTGCCGAGTGGCATACCCAAACAATGGGTGGTCGATTGCAGACAAGTAGGATACGGTCAGGCTGCACTCAACTATTTGGCGCGCTATCTCTATCGCGGTGTGCTGCCTGATGAAGACATCATCAGTATCACAGATGATACTGTCACCTTCCGCTATAAAGAGAGTCAGACCAATGCATGGCGAACGCGCACCTTGCCCATTCTGAAGTTTTTGCTGCTCATTTTGCAACACGTGCTGCCCAAAGGGTTGCAGAGAGTACGAGATTACGGTTTTTTACGTGGTCAAGCTCACGCCTTAAGAGCCCGCATTCAACTGCTGTTATTGAACTTGGTCTATATGATGCCGCCGCTAACGGCACCGATAAGGAGCAAAGCGATAAGAATCTGCCCTTGCTGTGAGCATGAGATGGCGTGTGTTGGAGTGAGCCGACCCATGTAGCCGAAAGGCATTTAATAATAAGGAGAATGGCATTGACGAAATCAAAGGAGATGTGACGACGAAAGAAACGAAAA
>NZ_JBFROI010000118.1:0-7761 GCF_041471405.1 Vibrio sp. 10N.261.52.C11 | reverse complement strand
CTTCGTAATCTTGCCCTGATGTGCCCCCTAGGTTAGATTGAAGGCAAGCTTTCACTTGATATTGTTTATCGTGCAACCTAAGAGAAGAACTAGTAATACCTACATCCCCTAGCTCTGAAGCATTGTAAACATGGTTAAGCTGGAGCATTTCAAACAATGGAGGCTGTTGGTCTCGATGAGCAAAGAGTGTCGCTAAAGTTAATTGCGGTTGGTCAATTATCTTAACCCCACGTGTGACGTCATTGTCAGAGGCAGCTACGAGTTTTACCGTACCAGTATAGGGAAATTGACAACTGTCTTCCGTCCTTGTATTACAAAGGAGTACTTTTTTCCCTGGAGGCACAACCAAAGATGAAATTGATCGATAGAATGCCCTGTCGTAAATGTCAGTTGTATCATAGAATGCGTTAGTTCGATCAAGAGTCAACTTTTGGCCTTGAAAGTACTGATCAGTATAGAAAACAACATTTTCTGGGTATAGTTCAAGCGGACCAACCTCAAGATGGACAATAGAATCGTTCATTTCTTCGCCCACAAAATCAAGATCCAGCCCCCATACAGTCAAACAATTTGAATAATCAGTACTTTTACATAAGCGAACGTAACTTTTTGGCCCTACCTTAATCGACGAAATCTCTCCTATAGCATTTATCTCTTCAGCAGAAGACCTTCCGTAATTAAGATGGGTCAAGGATCCTTGAAAATTAATATCCTGATAGGCAAGAACAGGAAAACGTTCTAGCTGGGCATCTGTACTCCGCTTCTTAGTATATTGAGAAACACCATTCCAATTATACTCCTCTGATTCTTTACGCTCATCGTTACCCAACATTCCTTCCCAATATTGCTTGGCGACTTGTTCCGCATTGTTTCGGGCACCTACTTTTATAGTATACTTAGTTGTCTGATCTAACTGCCCCCAATAAGAAGCATTGGGAAACATAAGATATTGCTTATTTGAATTGAACTTAGCAGGATTTCTGATCTCGTTTAAAGCTTCTGCACCATATTCACTAATGAGATAATAATCGACTTCATTACTATGAGGAGATGCTTTCATTCTTGGTTCTATAAAGCCATTTGGAGTAATATCGGCGTCTGATATCCAACCACTATAGCCCTCTGAACCAATATATTTTATAAATTCTATATTTTTTTCTTGTTGTAATGTAGTAATCCTACTGTCACTTAGCGCTGAATCAATTTGATTAATACAGGTTTCTCGCTGTTGCTCCCCAGAAAAACTTTCAACATTTAAAAACCATCCTTCAAAATTCAGTCCGTCAGCCAATTCAATGAGCTTTGTCATCAAACTGACTGTCCCTAAATCTCGACAATCTTGAAAATTTCCTCCATGGGAGAGACTAGGCAAAAAGACGCTGCCATAAATCTTGACTCCTTTCACATGAGCTTCTTCAATCCATTGAGGGTCAGGGGCTAAAATTGTGCCTTCTTGAGAGCTTCCTCCCCAAAAGACCATTCCTTCAAGATAATCCCAATAATCAAATCGAACACGGTCAGGGCTAGTGATAGCGTCAGGAATTCTTTCTAATGTAGCCCTAGGACGGACTAGGGCGGTATAACGATGATTTAGCTTGTTTAAGGCAGTATCTGGATCTAGACGATCTTCTATTCTAGCCCAATGATAAACCCAAGGTTGAATAACCCCATCAACGAGAATACCAGTCTGTCTTTCTTTCGTATTTTTACTCAAGTAATCTTCATCACTCAAGATGTCATTTACAGTTAGATCCTTCAAGGAAGGAGCTGACGAGGTTGCATTATTTGGCTTATTGATAAACCAAGTGTAGGTTTTTTCCCTTGGGCATAGGTTTGTGAACTAAAAATTAACCCTCCGATAAAAAAGATGAAAACACTCTTTATCCAAGTTCCCCATTGACGTCGTTCTCTTTGCTTTTCCATATAAAGACCTCTCTATAATTTACCCTGTACTCTGACTGAGGTTAGATTTAAGGTGGTTTATGATTTATAGAAAATATAATTACCCCTATTTAGTAGACGCCTTAAAAATAATCTTATATATTAAATTATTCATTATTTATATAAATTGCTCTTCTATCATCTCATGGTAATATTTAGCTATTTTCCCTTTCATCATTCAGATATATCGTCCATCCCGATATCTTGAGATATCGCCGACTCTTCGAGATCTTGTTGAGCGCGCTTTTGATAGTGACCGTCTGATTTGAGATTTTCTGCATCATCATTGACAAGATTTTTGACCGTTTTGCTTTGCGTGGCTTCTTTGATTTGGGCTGTCTCGAGCTTCATCTCTTCTGCAGTGTCAAATTGCTCTGATTGGCGGGTTGAGAGAGCATTACGCTCTTCTTCACTAAGGAAAAGCCCTGGAGCAACACACTCACAGTAAACGGCTTCTTGGTATGCTTTAATCATCGCTGGAGATAGGGTGTGTTCACGTTTGATAAAGGCTGGTGTCACATCTCGCATCTTATCAAAGTGCAACTCTAATTGAGTGATAAAGCTGCTTCCTGGTACGCGAAGGTAACATTGTAAATCATCCATGGCTTGGATTTCACTGCTAGAGACAACAGGGCGGGTGACGGTTTGGTGACCAATCGATACCCCATCACGCAACGCATTTGCACCGTAAGAAATGTTCTCTCTTGAGACGTCCACCTCTTGCTCACCCAAATCTTTGGATGAGATTTGCGCCATCTGCGCTGATGGGGCGCGAAAGTAAAAGCGAGAGTTGAGTAAATCAAAAATAACGTCCGCGGTATTTTTTCCGTAGGTTTTCACGAGCTGCGCATAAGACTGGAGACCAATCACATAACAGCCCCCAAACTTACGCACTTCTGAAATGATGTTATCCAGCTCAGGCAGTTTATGCAGACTAGGCATCTCATCCATAATCACCCAGATACGGCGGTCTTCATCGGCTTTGAGTCCCAAAATAGCGTTAGAGGCAATGGCAAGCCAAGTTGAAATTAAAGGACGCAGTGAAGCGTGTTGCTGCGCGTTACTGGATAAGAATAAAAAGCCTTTTTGTTTATCATCTTGTACCCAAGCGGTGATGGAAAACGGCTTGCGTTTGGGTTGACCTTGACCGTCTTTTTCATCCAGTCCATCTAAAAAGCGCAGACTCTTAATGTAAGTGGCCAAAACGGACTTAATCGAGATGGCGGTCTTTTTGATGTCCTTGGAGACTAGGGAAGCAGACTCTGTGCCTTGCAGGAAGTTACCCAACGCTTCGAGCTCTGAGGTTAAAATTAGGCTGAGCAATCGAGCGGTCGAGCAGGGCTTATTATCTTTACTCATGCGATACGCCGCACTAGAAAAGATAGTCCGTGCGGAATCAACCCAGAACGGATCACCTTCACCATGTTGCGGGATAAGCGCGTTCGCAATGTTTTCAAAATCAGGGGCATCCTTAGCATCACACCAGACATCCCAATTGGCGCAGCGTTCATCGAAGGGGTTGAGTAAGGTATCTTGGCTAGGGTCAAAGAACTTACTGGTAAAGGTGCAGCCTTTATCATAAATAATGGCTTTATCCCCACGTTTACGTATCCAGCGCAGGAGTTTACGAAGCATGACGGATTTACCTGCCCCTGTGGTGCCGTCGATGAGCATATGCTGAACTTCAAACTCACGCTTAAACAAGGCCAGCCCATCCACTTTGAAATCAGAAATCCGTCCGTTGCCTACACCCTGTCTTTTGAGTTTCTTTGCCCGTTTTTTCAAATCATTTGTGAGCACTTTGGGTTCTGCGTATTGAAAGCCTCGAACGTGGAAATCTTCACTTTGCTTTTCGCCTTGTCGTTTAAAGAAACTCATGGCGAGCATCAAAATAGCGAAGGCAATACAGATGGCAATTAAGAAGTTGATTTGTGCTTGGCGAATGACGTCATCATAAAGGCTGATGAGTTGGGTATTTTCCAGTTGGGAGGCGAGCGTGCCAACGTAGCGTTTTCCACTCCAGAACGTCGTGACTTCGCTGTTAAGATTGTGCCCAAAGCTGGCATAGATATGATTGCGCCAGTAGTAGAACACAGACCAAAAGGCGTTATCGGGCGCGCGTAGCCAGGTAAGAACGCCAGTGAGCGCTATCACCGACCAAATGGCGGCGTAGACTAAGGTATTGTTGACTTGAAAGAACATCCGAATGGAGTGAAAAGTAATTTGTCCGCCACGGGTAAAGTGGTTGCCGGACGCGCGTTTAGGTCTAGGCATCGTGGTTCCTTGAGAGTGAAATGCAGTGCTTTTTTAGGTAATTACCTGCGTATGCAGATGAGCTGGCCAACAATTGAACGGTTGTTGGCTAATGGTATTGCGGTGTAGGGCTCTGATATGAAAAAAATTTACGCATGCCGAAGGTAAGTCACGGATGTTCACCTCTCCGACGGGGTGGGGGTCTAGAGCCCCGACATGCTGGCAAAACTTGGGTGGTTTATTTCCTTGCGCTGATAATCCTCACGGTCTCGAATGTGGTCAGCGTTATGCTCGAAACCTTCAAAGCAATCCTGATTACTCTTTTTAAGAAGAAAAGCGAAATTGGTCTCTGTGTAATAGAGATGGTGAGCTTTATGTTGATGATGGGCATCACCGGACAGGGATTGGTCGAGTGTTTTTAGAAACGAATGGCTTTGAGCTTATGATTAAAAATGTCCTCGTTGCTTATTGCGCTGGACAGTTATCCATCGTATTCGTATTTTCCCGCGTCGGCTGATTTCAAGGCGATTTCATGGTAAATTTGTCAGAATGATAAAGTTCCTTAATGACCTTCAACTTCTATGAATGACCAACTAACCCCAATCAACAAAGACCATTTAAAAAAACTTATCCGAGCAGAACTGGAACCGACATGGTTTGATAAACAATCAGTTAGCCCTGATATGTCTTGGGTGACTCCTGCTGTGTTTGAAATATTGTTTACTGAGTTGATAACTCATACGCGCGGTAATCAGTCTAAGGCTGCTAGGGTTTTAGGGATTAACAGAGGTAATTTCACCAAAAAGTTAAATCAGATCACAACTCGTGAATTTGGATAGGATGAGAGCTTATAAGTAGGTATCCGCCTATTGGTACCCTAACGAGGGTGCAGAGATTAACCAACCCCCATGACCTCTCAAGAAATCAATGGCAGTTGCTCTAATTTTCGCTTCAAGGAGCACTGGCGGTAATCTACTCCAATTGCAAAGTAACCATCATTGGGCTCTTTTAGAAGTCAACGAATATACCCGCCTCTTAGTGTCGCGATAAGTTTTATAATTGGCGCTTTTTACTTCAATTTGAAAACAATTATCGGCATTTTTAGGTGATTTCGATCTATTTGGTACCATGAGCATAAACTCAACCGACGAAGGTTTTAGACAGGTTACGCCCCAACTTTGTGGATAACTGCTTTAATTTGTTATAAAAAAATAATGTTAGGTTGGAATTTAACGAAGCAAGCAAAACGGAAGGCCAAATTAACCATGGAAAAGATAATTCACTACGATATTCTCAAGGTTAAAGTTAGAAGCGATAAAGAAAGCACTCGACTGACCAGCCAATGGGATCAGGTTCTACAAATCTGTCGTGACAAACCACTCGGAGAGATCGCGAGAGCAAGATTAGCGTTTAACCTTGTCGATTACATCACAAGTGAAGATCTACCTTTTCGCTTATTCATCACACGCGCACCACAAGCTATGGCCACCATAGGCGAGGAAACACGAGTGTATAAAGAGCATCGAGTTATTAATGGTAAACAAAGCGGAATGATTTACGCCAAAAGCGAACAAATGTTACCAAGAGAAATCCACTATACGAATGAGTTTGTGGCAACCCGCTACGTTGCTGGGACAAAAACACCACTCTCTGCCACCTCCCTCGTTGATTGCCTCAAGGCTGGAGATGTCATAACACCACTCGATGGCATCTTGTTTTTAGGCTGTAAACGAATCGCCAGTGATATAGCACGTCTTAAAAAAATCGAACCCACCATGAACATCGAAATGAAACGTATCGAAGTATCAGACAACTTCACAGGCACAACAAGAAAGATGGCAAGTTACGAATGAATAACGAGGCGTAAACGATTGCCGCATGCTTTAACATGACAGATATAACTGAAACTAATCTTCGGACAATTCCGAGTTATGAATCATAGAACACTCTGACCTTTCGAATTACTTCTAATATTATAATCATTCAGCTAGCCTACATCTGGCTGACCAATTCCTCTCATACACTACATATTGAAGTACTATGATTAAAGATAGTTAAGCATGCGTTGATAGACCTTGAACTAGGCCGCCTATGAGCACTAAGTCCAACGATAATGTGACACTCTCTTTCTTTCGAATATTTCGAATGTTGACTTTTTTCGAATATTTCGGATAATGTCATGGTGAGAAGATTTGTATACCATGACATCAGAAACTAAAAACTAGAGAGAAACACGATGAATACTGCTACAAAATTGCCAAGCGCTGAAGAAATGGCACTGGCTAAGCTTGGTAGCCAAGAGTTGTCAGCCGTTATAGAAATTAATGGTGAAGCTCAAAGGATTAACGTTGTCGATAAGTCTGGTAAGACTCACGAAGTAACTATTCCAGCAAGCGCATTAAATATGATGATCGAGATGCTTACTCAATTAGGTCAAGGCAACTCTGTTAGCATCACACCTATTCATGCGGAACTCACAACGCAAGAAGGTGCTGATATGCTAAACATGTCTCGTCCTACTTTCATTAAGCTTCTTGATTCAGGTGATATTCCGTTTAGCCGTACTGGCAACCGTAGAAAGGTAGCTTATACTGATCTTATGGAGTACAAGAACTGCCTAGAAGAGAACAGACTAGCTGCTCTTGCTGAACTATCTGCATTAGACCAAGAAATGGATATGGGATATTAATGGCGTCATATACGGTAATTCTAGACGCATGTGTAATGTACCCAGCTCCACTCCGAAGCTACCTAATGTACTTGGCCAATACTGGCCTGTTTAGAGCGCGATGGACAGAACAGATACATGATGAATGGACTCGAAATCTACTGAAAAATAGGCCAGAGCTAAATGCAGAACAACTGCAAAGAACTCGACAGTTAATGAACGCAAATGTTCCAGACTGCTTGATTGAAGGGTATGAGTCTTTAATTGATGGCCTTACTTTACCCGATGTTGATGATAGACATGTTGTAGCTGCCGCCATTAAAGGTCAGGCTGAGTCTATCATTACGTTCAACCTAAAAGACTTTCCTTCTTGCGAACTCGAGCCTTTAGGTCTAACAGCAATACATCCAGACGAGTTCCTGTGCGATATGTTCGAATTGGACAGTAGCGCATGCGTTAAGGCTGCTCAGCAACAAAGAGCTTCATTAAAAAGGCCACCAATGAGCCAAGATGAGTTCTTAGCTTGCTTACAAAAGCAGAGACTCCCAAGCTTCATCTCACACTTAAAGAGCTTCAAATTGATGCTTTAACTTTGAATTAGTAGATTTTAAACTAGGCCGCTGATTGCGGCCTTTTTGTATACACTCATTCGCGTCTGAAATGTGTTTACTATTTAGCTGTACTCTCCCCGATATTTAAGAGAGCATCATTCGATGTTCTCTTATCTTTTTAACACTTTTGGCATATAAGAAAAAGTACGGTGATTTCAGTAGCGTGATCTGCTACTGAGTAATTACGTTAACGCAGAAAAGGGCACTTTCGAGTTAGAAAGTGCCATAGGTAAAAATTCAGCCTGTGAAGGTTTTGGACAAAACCGGTGTTTCTCCCGTCATTTTCTA
>NZ_JBFROI010000117.1:0-4167 GCF_041471405.1 Vibrio sp. 10N.261.52.C11 | reverse complement strand
ATGAACATCGTTGGGAAATAGAGCTAGGCTACCGAGAGCAAAAACAATACATGCTTGGAAACCGTCTTACGCTGCGAAGTCGTTTACCAGAGCTGGTCAAGCAGGAGTTATGGGGCATCTTGCTTACTTACAATTTAATCCGATATCAGATGGTCGAGCTCTGCTTCAATTTAAAGGGAAATTACCTTCCTTATCAACTGAGTTTTAACGGCACATTAGCTCATGTATCGGCGTTACTTGTAGGCTTACCTTACTCAACACCAGGAGCAATACCTCGTCAGTTAAAGGGGTTTCACAACATGGCTGAAAGCTTAATACTTGAAGGGCGAAGGGAAAGAACATTCCCTAGAACAGTTAAGCCTAGACCACAGCCGGTATGCTAAGAACAAAAATGCCGTTCACTCACAAGTGAACGGCATTACCTAATTTGAGAGCCTTTATCTTTTTATAAAGTTGATTGGTGGTGTTTACCTAACACTGATTGGATAGCTTTATCGAGTTCAGCTTGGACATCCTTTGATAAGCGACCAAATTCATACGAAAAGTTTCGACCTTTAACACGCTTACGAGCAAACATACCTTTACTGTCGAACTCTGCTAGAGGAGTAATGACAGCTTTGTCTAATTCTTGCTTGGCTTCAACGATCTTTAACTCAACTTTAATGTAAGCAATCAGAGCGTCTTTAGCGTCTTCTTGGCTCTGCTCAGCCTGAGCGTTGACAGCATTATCGGCTATTTTTTTAATGAAGCTGCTCAAGGCTTTCTTGTCATCGGCGAACGCTTTCATCACCTTAGCCAAGAGGGAGTAATCAGCATGAGACAAGTCGTTAACGACAGGGAATAGGGCAATCAGCTTACTGTCAATACTGGCTGCTTTCAGCGCTCGACCTACCGCTTGACGGCTAATATTTAAGATTTTTGCCGCATCTTCTTGAGTTAGCTCACCGTTCTTCATCAGAGTTTGACATTGCAAACCAATTTCACGCTGGTTGTGCTCTTTGGCGGTTTGCAGCTGCTTAGCCAGCGCTTTGGCATCGGTGGTAGAAAGCTCGTTTTGAGTGACTAGAATTCGGAATGTTTTTACACGACCTTCTTGAAATAAAAACCAAGCACGACGGCGAGAGCCATCAAGAATATCAATGCGACCATTAATTTCTCGGCCAACGGCTGGATAGAACTGCTGAAACTCTAACGAGTTCAAATCTTCCAATGATTCTTTGGTTAACAGAGACTGGTCACGACCATTAACATCAAAGGTCACAAATGAGTTCTGCTTAACTTGTTCGTGTGACAGTGTAACTTCATTGAAAATGGCAGTTGAACCAGAAGCTAATTGCCAAACCATTTTCTGGCCAACAGACTCTAATCCAAACTTAGTTCTAAGGTAGTCTTCAGCGTTTTGCCCGCTTTTCTCTAGCTCGGTGCTGAGTTGACTTGTTAGAGTGTCTAAATTTGCTTTGGCCGCTGATTGCTGCGCTTGAGCTGAACCAGGAGCATTGCCTAAAGGGCTCCCGCCACGTTTCTTCGCCATTATTTGTTCTCCTGTTCACGCCAAACGTTCAGAATATCGCGCAAGATCTGACTTGTAACTTCATAGCTGTTTTGTTGCGCGCTTTGGAAAGTTGCTTTGCTTTTCGGGTATTCACTTTTCGACATATCAAACACCGTCGAGAGTAGGGAAGATGACTGACGAACGGCCTCACTATGCTTAAACTCTTTTGAGTACAAGTAAGGAGAGAAGTTGTCGTACAGGTTGTTCATTAATTCGGTAGTGGTTGAGCTATCACGATGGTTAGTCAGTAAGATCTTCATGAAGTCGTAGCCTTCATGGTTGGCGTTCTCTAACAGGGCCCACACCTGAGGAATGTAGCTGAAGTAAGAGCAGGTAGCATCAATGTCGTTTTCGGTAATCGACAATGGGAAGACCACATTCGTTGCGGCAAAATACGCATTGAAGGTTGCATAACCTAGTGAAGGAGGGGTGTCGATAATAATGATATCAAACTCATCTTTTACACTATCGATGATGTCTTTAAGTAGTGAATAAGGTGAATTTAAGGTTTGACTGAATACTTGCTCATGAAACCAGCCTTCCATCGCTCGGTCACTTTGCGCGGCAGGCAAAATGCGCAGGTTTGGAATGGTAGTTTCAAGAAAGGCTTCAGAGATGACTTGATCAACGGTTTCGCCTTCATCGAGGTCGAACGTTTTCATCATCAAGTCACCAACAGACAAGTTACCTTCTTGCTCGGCTTCGGGCGCGTAGTACATCGATAGCGTGGCTTGGCCATCCATATCGATTAGACCAACACGATACTCTTGATGAAACTCGGTCGCTAAACCTGATGCGATAGTCGCGGCAGAAACGGTTTTACCAACACCGCCTTTTTGGTTCTGGATAACCATCACTTGCGCCTTTTGCTGCTCACTGCGTATGAACTTAGCGTCTTTACGTAGATTATCTGGTAGTAAGTTACGTACCTTGTACATTTCCGCGATATCGATCGACCATTGTGAGTCTTCATGACGACGGGGATCTATCGCAGCGGCGGTAACATACCGATCAAGCGTTTTTGCATCAATGCCAAGGTAGGCCGAGGCTTCTGCTCGGGTAAAGTTACGCAGCTCTTTGCGATGATTGGCCAGTAAACGTTGATTACGACGCTGAATGTAAGCGTCTGCACCGATTTTAAGCGCTTGAAATGTGTTTGTAGTGTTTTGATTATCCATTTCTGCCTCCGGGTAGGGATAAGAAATAGTATATACCTCAATTTTTGATGTTGGTATAAAAAATTGAGGTGTTTTCGATTTTAAATAAATGATTGTGACAGGTTGATAAAGGAGAGCGCTTAAATTACCTATTAATTACGAGTATTCATTTTTCAAATCCCTCTTAATAACTCCTGACTAACAATGAAAGTTGAGCTGAGTCGTACAACTTCGATGAAAAAAAAAGGAAGTTATTGATATGATTGAGAATGTAGCATTTACGAAAAAGACTAAGCGTTTTTGGCTAACGCTTGTGGGATCGGTTGTGTTTGTTACGCCAACGTTGATTCATGCGGCTGAAGACCAGGATTTAAAGGGAGCTGTGGATTATTATGTTTTTGGTTTAACGTCCAGTGAGAGCTTGCCGAACAAAGACAGCAGTGCGGCAGCTGGTATTGCACGGATTACATTGAATTGGCGAGCTTACCAAAAAGAGAGTGATACCGGAGCTTTGCAGCTGAGGGTTGATCATAAGCACGGTTATACAGAGAGTACGCCCTCTGAATTTGTCATGGAGAATGTCGGAGGGTTTGGTGTAATCCAACCAGCTTTTAGTGATATAGGTTTAAGGTTAACGAATCTTTATTGGACACAAACCTTTAATAAACAATCTACTGATATGATGGTTGGTTTTTTAGATGCAACTGATTATGTTGATACTTATCAGTTGGGTAACCCTTACTATGGTTTTTCTAACTTACAGTTTAGTACCGGTTCCGGTTCTATCCCAATCCCAGATGAATCAACATTCGGCGGCGTTCTACGCCATATGATGTCGGAAAACTATTATTTTTATGCAAGTTTCTCTGATGCAAAAGCTGATTCGACTAAGCCTTTCGATGGTGTTGAACAGTTCATCAATGATAATCAATATTTTAAGTCCCTAGAAATAGGTTGGGTGGAGTCGAAAGACGATTTTTATTTGAAGAATTCACACCTAACAGTTTGGCACAGTGATGGAAAAGAGAAAGCTAGCGAAAACTATGGCGCAAATTGGTCGTCCATATATAAAACCGGCTCATGGATACCATTTTTCAGAGCCGGTGTCGCGCAAGGACCTGAGGCTCTATACAAATCTTCGGTCGTGTTTGGTACTGGGTATGAGGCAGGACCTGGCATGCTAGGCATCGCCTTGGGTTGGGCTAAGCCCAACTCTGCTAATGTAGCTGATGACTCTTACAACTCTGAAATCTATTACCGAATGAACTGGGGTGCGCTCTCGTTAACTCCTAATGTTCAATATCTTTATTCTTTACCGAAGAACTCAGAAGCTGATGACAGTTGGATTATTGGTTTAAGAGGTAATCTTCACTTTAGTTTCTAGTCTCTCAAAGCTCTCCCGAGCTTGAAATTCGGAAGAGCTTTTCTTCAATATTGCCCTTATAAATAAATTAATTA
>NZ_JBFROI010000116.1:0-19916 GCF_041471405.1 Vibrio sp. 10N.261.52.C11 | reverse complement strand
TCGGCACACTAAATTCTTTATGCTTTTGTCCGTGTTGTTACTCCCTGTTAAAGAGTGTTGACACCAACAAATCAAATTGTGGTGCCCGGAGGCGGAATCGAACCACCGACACGAGGATTTTCAATCCTCTGCTCTACCGACTGAGCTATCCGGGCAACGGAGCGCTATTAAACGGATTTTCTGCATAACCGTCAACTCCTTTTTTGAAAATAACTAAAAAAACCGTTCGTTCGTTGTTTTTTTATTCAAAAGTGAGGGTTATGTTTTACCTTGGTTAAATTCTTTTTTGAATTGCGTTACTTTTTCGAGGTATCGGCGCGACTCTTTATTTGGATGCTTCTTGGTAAGCGCCCAGTAGGCTTGGCTCGGTTGCAGCGAGTTTAAGTCTTGCATTGCTCGCTTTCTGTCCTTACTGAAGGTATTGAGTACGCCACCAGTACCGCCGTTATAGGCTGAAATCATACTGTATTCAAGCGTTAATGGGTTTTTTACGTCTTTCAAATAACGATTTTTAAGGATGTAAAAGTATGCGGTGCCAGCATCAATGTTGTTTTCTGGATTGAATAAGTACTCAGGGCTTGGTTCACCAGGTTTCTTTTTGACGTGTTCAAATACATCTCGACCAGCGGTTTTAGGTACCACCTGCATAAGACCATAAGCATTAGCCCAGCTTACGGCGTACGGGTTGAAGCTACTCTCTGTCTTGATGATAGCGTAGATTAAATCTTCAGGGATGTCATAACGCTGAGACGCTCGTCGAACGATGTCGGCATATTGATAACTACGCTGGCTAGCGTGGTCGGCCACCATTGGGATTTCAACGTAGTAGGCTTTTTTAAAGTCGACTTCTTTGGTTTTTAGGTTATTCGCGATCAGGTAATCCGCAAACTGGTTCGCTCGCCAAGTCCATTGAATGGGCTTTTTTTCTTGGTCTACGACCTGATTATAGAGGAAAGGTTTGCCTTCTAGCTTGATGCTTTTAGAAGAGAATAGATCGACATGCGCCGGATCGTCTGGCGTCAAAAGGGTCGTCATGATCGCATTTTTGAGGTGTTTTTTCGGTTCGGTAGAGGAAACCGTTTCCACCGTTATCAGGCCTTGGCTAAAATTCACTTCTGAACGACTTAAGTAATTATCTATGTATTTCACATAGTTACTCTTACCTGCTATCTTGATTTCACTGCTACCCCAACGTTTTTGAATGTTGCCTGAAAAGCTATCTATTAATGAATCTAGCGCCCCGGTATCTTTTTCAAATTGTCCGGGTAGCTCAGCTAAATTCTTCACAAACCGGTTGGTTGGCTCGTAATTGACATCATAAATGCTTTCGACAAATTCACGGCTGCAGCCAGTTAATAACATGGCTGTTAGGAAGTAACTTAGCTTTTTCATAGTTCCTCATACAAAAATGACATCGCAGCGTTAACCATGATGTCATTAAAAATTGCTTAAATAAATGTCTTATTCGCTTGGTGGAGTATAGCCATCAATTACGACATCTTTACCTTCAAAAAGGAAGTTAACCATCTCAGTTTCAAGAAGTTTACGATGCTCAGGATCCATCATGTTTAGCTTCTTTTCATTGATAAGCATAGTTTGCTTGCTTTGCCATTGTCCCCAAGCTTCTTTAGACACGTTGTCAAAGATACGCTTACCTAAGTCACCTGGGTAAAGTTGAAAATCTAGGCCTTCAGCATCTTTTTGAAGGCGAGCACAAAATACAGTGCGGCTCATAGTGGTTCCTCTTATCGCGTTCGTTGATTCAAACGTCGTCGTTCAGTTCAAAGGGTAGGCTCTCAATAAGCTGCTTTACAGGAGCGGCTAGGCCAATTTCTTCCGGTTTTGATAAGTTATACCAGAGACCTTTAGCCCCTTCCATTATCAAATCTGGTTGTTTATCTAATTTCACTAATACTGGCGTGATATCTAAGTGGTAGTGGCTGAAAGTGTGTCTAAACGCAATCATGGTCTTGATCGAATTGGTTTGAGTGTCTTTGATCGAACGAAGATCTAGTTGATGTTCGATCTCTGCGTTTTCATTTTGAGGGAAACAAAACAATCCGCCCCAGATACCAGATTGAGGGCGCTGTTCGAGCCACACTTGGTTGTCGTGATACAGAATCACAAACCATGTGTCTTTTACTGGCTTTTCTTTCTTAGGCTTTTTGCCAGGGAAGTCGAGCTGTCTATCGAGCTTCTTGGCCTCACACATGCTTTCAATCGGGCACAAGGTGCACTTAGGCTTGCTACGGGTACAAACCATGGCACCCATGTCCATCATTGCTTGGTTGTACTTATCGACATCTTTGTTCGGAGTATGTGCTTCGGCGTGTTCCCAAAGCTGGTTTTCGACTTTCTTTTGCCCCGGCCAACCTTCAACGGCAAAACTTCTCGCAAGCGTTCGTTTTACATTGCCATCAAGAATCGCATGAGGAAGTTTATGAACCGATGATAAGACGGCTGCTGCTGTTGAGCGACCAATCCCCGGTAGCGCGTTCATCTCTTCGATAGACAGCGGAAATTCACCACCATATTGCTCAGCAACGATCTTGGCTGCTTTATGTAGATTGCGAGCTCGTGCGTAATAACCAAGCCCTGTCCATAAGTGGAGTACCTCATCTTGTTCGGCGTTCGCTAGGTCGATAACCGTTGGAAAGCGTTCTAAGAAGCGTTGGTAGTATGGAATCACCGTAGCAACCTGAGTCTGCTGAAGCATGATTTCAGATAGCCAAACGGTGTAGGCGGTTTTGTTTTGTTGCCAAGGCAATTCTTTACGCCCGTAGGCGTCATACCACTTTAATATGGCGGTTGCGAAAGGAGTCACGACATGCTCTATGCTTTGCTATTATTAGAAGCGAAATTCCACCACACTTAACGTTGGATGTAAAACAGACAAATTGTGTGGGAATTTATCCACGGAAAGACTTGCACCGAAGGCAATTCTTTGGATAATCCCCGCTTTGATTAATCAATGTGCAGGCAAAAATCAATGAGTGAAGTGACCACTAACGAATATACTGAAGACGGCAAACTGGTTCGTAAGATCCGTAGTTTTGTTCGCCGCGAAGGCCGCTTAACAAAAGGCCAAGAGAACGCGATGAATGAATGTTGGCCAACAATGGGTATCGACTACAACCCAGAGCTTCTTAACTGGAAAGAAGTATTTGGCAACGATAACCCAGTTGTACTAGAGATTGGCTTCGGTATGGGTGCATCACTGGTTGAAATGGCAAAGAACGCACCTGAGAAAAACTTCTTAGGTATTGAAGTTCATAGCCCGGGTGTTGGTGCGTGTTTAGGTACAGCTCGCGATGCTGGCGTAACTAACCTGCGTGTAATGTGTCACGATGCTGTAGAAGTATTTGAACACATGATCCCAGATAGCAGCCTGCATACTCTGCAACTGTTCTTCCCTGACCCATGGCACAAAGCTCGTCACCATAAACGTCGTATCGTTAAGGCTGAGTTTGCAGAGATGGTTCGCGGCAAGCTTCAACTTGATACTGGTGTTTTCCACATGGCAACAGACTGGGAAAACTACGCAGAACATATGATTGAAGTGATGAACGTAGCTCCAGGCTTCGAAAACATCGCTGAAGATGGTGATTACATCCCTCGTCCGGATGAGCGCCCGCTAACTAAGTTTGAAGCGCGTGGCCACCGTTTAGGTCATGGTGTTTGGGACATTAAGTTCAAGCGTACTAAGTAACTTCGAATCAAATTAAGTGAAGGGTAATCCGACTTAGGGTTTAACCCCTACACTTTATGGGATTGATTAAAGCCAACATTATTGTAATGTTGGCTTTTTTGTCCTTAGGCTTTTATTTCAGTAAAGGCTTAACGACAGAAAGTAATACCAATCACAGTAAGTAAGTGATCAGAAATAGCGTAGGAAAAAGGCTTGAGAACAAGGCAGCATTTTTCGATAAGTAGTTACTCTACAATCAAAAATTCTAACGCAGTTATCGAGCATTTTAACAAGCTAGAGTGAGCAGTTATTTACTACGATTGGTATATGTTACACCCCTACAAAAATAACAATATAGAAGTAAGCGCACATGAAACCAACTCAAGCTATTTTGGCCGAGATCTTAGACGAAGTTCGTCCTTTAATTGGACAGGGAAAGGTCGCTGATTATATCCCTGCACTGGCTCGCGTATCGAACCAGAAACTGGCGATCGCGGTATACACCAATGAAGGTGAGGTGATTAAAGCAGGCGATGCTGAAGAAGCATTTTCTGTGCAATCTATTTCTAAAGCCTTGAGCCTGACGCTAGCTATGGTGCTATATAAGCCTGAAGAGATTTGGCAAAGAGTAGGCAAAGAGCCTTCTGGTCAAGCCTTTAACTCGATGATTCAGCTTGAGATGGAGTATGGGATTCCTCGTAACCCGTTCATCAATGCTGGTGCAATTGTTGTTGCAGACCTACTACAAAGCCGCTTGTCAGCACCAAGACAGCGTTTATTGGAGTTTGTACGTCAGTTATCGGGCGATACTCATATTGTGTACGACAAGGTAGTAGCGGCTTCAGAAATGATGCACAGCGATCGTAATGCTGCCATTGCTTATTTGATGCGTTCATTTGGTAATTTTGAGAATGATGTTATCCCAGTTCTGAATAACTACTTCCATGCTTGTGCGCTTAAAATGACGTGTGTGGATTTGGCAAAAACCTTTAGCTATTTAGCAAACAAAGGCGTGTCGGTTCAAACCAAGAAAGAGATCATCACGCCAGTTCAAACCAAGCAGTTGAATGCTTTGCTTGCGACGTGTGGCTTGTACGATGGGGCTGGTGAGTTTGCCTACCGTGTTGGTATGCCAGGAAAATCGGGCGTTGGTGGCGGTATTATTGCTATCGTTCCTGGCGAAATGACGATTGCGGTGTGGTCTCCAGAGCTTGATCCTTCTGGCAACTCGCTCGCAGGTACTAAGGCTCTAGAGTTGCTTTCAGAGCGAATTGGTCGTTCTATTTTCTAAGAGAAAGATTCGAGCACGGACGTTGTCCTATAGAACGCTTCGCTCCGAGAGAGGGCTATAAAACAAAAAGGGTTGACCCTAAAGCCAACCCTTACGCAATGCTTCTCGAATCTCGAATCTCGAATCTCGAACTACTCGTCTTCTTCTGCCATAAAGGCTTCTAACAGATCATTGAGAAACAGCTTTCCTTTTTCAGTGATCTGCCAGTGAGTGTCGGTTTCCTTCAAGTAGCCTAGCTCTTTTGCCCATTCAATCGTTTTTTGAATCGAGTCAAAACCAAGCCCTGTCGTATCAATGAAATCCTGCTTTGGACATGCTTCCATTAACCTAAAGCGGTTCATGAAAAACTCAAAAGGGCGGTCTTCATTCGGCACTTCAAATTCATCTGATAGATAAGGTTTTACCATGTTTTGGTACGCAGCTAGATAGCCTCTAGGGTGCTTAACCTTAGTGGTACGAACAATGCGTCCATCTGTAAAGCTCAGCTTGCCATGAGAGCCACAGCCAATACCTAGATAGTCACCAAAGCGCCAGTAGTTGAGGTTATGTTGGCACTGATATCCCGGCTTGCTGTAGCCTGAAATTTCGTACTGCACATACCCTGCGTCTGCGAGCTTCTTATGGCCTAGGTCGAAGATATCCCAAAGGTCATCATCATCAGGCAGCGTTGGTGTTTTGTAATAGAACATGGTGTTAGGTTCTATTGTTAGCTGATACCAAGATAAGTGCGGAGGGTCGAGTTCTATCGCTTTATCCAAATCAGCCAACGCTTGTTCAATACTCTGTTCGGGTAAGCCGTGCATTAAGTCTAAATTGAAACTATTCAATCCAATCTTATGCGCTAAATGAGCAGCATTTACCGCTTCATCTTGACCATGAATACGCCCAAGTCTTTCCAGTTTCTCTTGCTCAAAACTTTGCACACCCACCGAGATTCGAGTAATGCCTGCCTTTTGGTAACCTGCAAAACGCTCAGCTTCGATAGTTCCCGGGTTGGCTTCCATGGTGATTTCTATTTCAGGTTTGAACGGGATGCGCTGTTCAATGCCTTGTAACAATCGGCCAATTCCTTCAGGAGAAAACAGGCTTGGGGTACCGCCACCAATAAAGATCGAATGCAGTGGGCGAGGCATACCATTGAGCTGATATTTTTCGATATCAGTATCGAGATCTTCAAGCAGTGCATCGATGTACTCTTTTTCAGGGATCTCGGCTTTCAGAGCGTGAGAGTTAAAATCACAATACGGACACTTTTGTACACACCATGGGATGTGTACATAGAGGCTAAGTGCGGGTGGTATTAGCGCTGCATTGTGCATTACAGAGCTTGCTCCTTGAGAGTCTTGAATAGTGACGCAAGCGCTTTACCACGGTGTGATAGTTGCTTCTTACGCGAAGATTCAAGCTCTGCTGAGGCGCAGTTATCTTCTGGTACAAAGAACACAGGATCGTAGCCAAAGCCATTCTCACCGTGTTCTTCAGTAAGAATACGACCTTCCCATTTACCGTGACACACTAGAGGTGTTGGATCATTCTCGTGACGCATTAGCACCAACACACAGTGGAAACGCGCAGTACGCTTTTCAGTTTCGACACCTTGCATCGCATCTAATAGTTTTTTGATGTTCTGCTTATCGGTTGCCCCTTCACCTGAGTAACGCGCTGAATAGATACCTGGCGCACCATTTAAGTAATCAACCTCTAAACCTGAGTCGTCAGCAATGGCTGGCAGCCCTGTTTCTTTCGCTGCGTGGCGAGCTTTGATGATGGCATTTTCAATGAAAGTCGTTCCTGTTTCAGCGACTTCTGAAACGTTAAATTCACTTTGCGCGACAACGTCAAAACCAAACTCAGACAGAATATCTGCCATCTCGCGAACTTTACCTTGGTTGCCTGTTGCTAAAACAATCTTACTCATGGGAATGTAGCTCTAAATAAGTTAATAAATGAAAAGTAAGGTTTGAGCTTACTCTTCTATATAGAATTTCTGTGTGAAACGCAGTGGACCAGTGCCTTTTAGGCCTGCGTTCACATCGATGTCGAAGGTGATGTTTTCTTCGTGAGTTACGGGGAACTCAGCAAGGTAATAAATCGCATCGCCTTCTTTGATTTCTCGAAACTTCAAAGTACGGGTGTTTCCAACGAGGTTCTTCGCTGTTCCCGTAATTTTAGCCGTTGTCGCAGGCTTGCCTAGAGAAGCCTTGTCTAACACGCTGATGTTGAGGATTGCTGAGTATCCATTTCGCTTAAGTTTGTATTGCTTAGCGACTTGCGAAGTTAAGAACGTGGAATTAAAAGCCGAGTAATGAACCTCGACATCCTTAATGTTCTTAAATTGCCCTGCTGAGCTTGGTAAGGCAACAAGAGCGGTGAGTAGTGCTGTTATCCATAAACGCATAATGACTCCAATAAATAGCAAAAAGCCATCATAGGATGGCTTTGACTTCAGTTGGGATTTGGCTTGGCGAGCATATTCGAACTTGCTTGTGCCTACCGAGATCTCCCTTTTCTATCTTAATTTGCCCTTTTGCGACCTTAAACTGTTTCGCGAGGTATTTCGCTAAATGGGCATTGGCTTTGCCATCAACCGGTGGTGCAGTAATGGCAATTTTCAGTTCCTGACCGTGCAAGCCGACAATTTTGTCTCGGCTTGCTTTGGGTTGGATATAGAGCCTAAGAAGAATATCGTCTTCCTCGGCCCAAACCGCTTTTGGCATCGTCAAAGTACCTGATGTTTGTACTTGAATTATAGCTGATACCAAATAGGGCCAATCATGTCGCCCATTAGGAAGTTCGCAAATTGCAGAACAATGAACAGAACCAGTACGCTTAGGTCGAAACCACCCATGTCCGGAAGGATACGGCGGATAGGCACTAGCATTGGTTCAGTCAGTTGATGGAACACGTACTCGATTGGGCTACGGCCTTGGCTAACCCAGCTAAGGATTGCACGGATTAGCAGAACCCAGAAGATCAAACCACCCGCCGCTTTTAGCAAAGATAGTGCACCAAAGATCAGGAAGCTGATATCGAATACAGCTGCGCCGCCAGAGATAATCAGGTTGAGAGCAACGAACTTAAGCACACATAGCACATAAGCAAAAATAACCGTCGCAAGATCTAGGCTGCCGATTGATGGAATAACTCGGCGCAGTGGGGCAACAACTGGTTGTGTCGCTTTTACGATGAATTGTGAGAATGGGTTGTAGAAATCTGCACGTGATGCTTGTAGCCAGATACGCAAGATCACAACCATGATGTAAAGATCAAAAACGGTCGAGATCAGAAAGCTCATCGAGTTCATATTGTTTCCTTTTTCGGATTTACTTGCCGCTTAGATATAACCCGAGCGACAAAATGCTTAAAACAGTTTTTCCATCTCTTCAGCTCGAGCAACCGCCGCTTGCATGGCTTTTGCTACGATGTCTGATAGTTGATGTTCGTTAAACGTGCGTAGTGCTTCTGCGGTCGTGCCGCCTTTGGATGTCACTTGTTCACGCAGTGTTGATAATTCAGTATCTTGGTTTGCTACCACCATCTCTGCCGCGCCTAATGCAGACTGCTGCACTAGCTTACGAGCGGTTTCTTGGTCAAAACCTTGCTTGATTGCTTCAGCTTGCATCGCTTCCATAAACAGGAAGAAGTAAGCCGGAGCGCTACCCGCCGCCGCAATGATGTTGTTGATTCCAGACTCTTGTTCAACCCAACTTACTTCACCAACAGCTTGCATCAGCTGAGAAGCAAAGTCTTTATCATCTTGGCTGACAGTTGCATCGGCATAAAGACCACTCATCCCTTTACCAAGCAGTGATGGCGTGTTTGGCATCACACGAACAAGGTTCAGTTGGCAGTTTAACATCTCATTAAGTCGATTCGCATTAATACCCGCGGCAATTGAGATAACCAGTTTGTTGCTGAAGTCGATATCTTGTAAGGGTTTACATACATCAGCCATCATTTGTGGCTTCACGGATAACACAACAACGTCTGCTTTTTCAGTTGCTGCAATATTATCGCTGGTGGTATTGATGCCGTATTCTTGTTCTAACGGCAGCCTTCTGGTTTCTGAAGGTGCTGTCGCAGTAATCTTTTGCGCTGGGTAACCACTAGCAACTAAGCCAGCTACAATTGAGCGAACCATGTTTCCCGCCCCAATAAAGGCGATGTTCTTATGTACCATATATAAAATCCTGAGCGTGTCGCTGCGCGGATAAGGCGAAGCGGTATCAATACTTGTACTTGTCGTTACTTACTACGGCTATTTCGCGTAATCACGAGCGCCGAAAATAGCTGTTCCAATACGAACCATTGTGCTGCCAGCCTCAACTGCTGCATCCATATCACCACTCATCCCCATCGAAAGGGTATCAATGTCTGAATACTTCGCGGCTAGCTTGTCTTTAAGCTCTGCCAGTTGAGAAAATGCATTAAGCTGAGATTGATAGTCAGATACGTTTGCAGGAATCGACATCAATCCTCTTAAGGTGAGGTTGGGGAGCGATGAAATCAACTCCGCGAGTGCAAAAACTGTCTCTTCTGAGGTTCCAGATTTGGACTCTTCACCACTGGTGTTTACCTGAATCAACACTTGCAAAGGTGGAAGTTCGCTTGGTCGTTGATCATTAAGCCTTTGTGCGATCTTATCGCGATCGACGGAATGCACCCATTGAAAGCTTTCCGCGATTGGGCGGGTTTTATTGGATTGAATTGGACCAATAAAATGCCACTCTAAATTTAGGTTAGAATGTTGTTCTGAAAAGTGTTTTACTTTATCTACACCTTCTTGAACATAGTTTTCACCAAAGGCAACTTGGCCTCCGAGTGCGGCTTCTAGAATCGCATCAATAGGTTTAGTTTTGCTGACGGCTAAAAGTTGCACGGACTCTGGAGCTCGTCCGCACTTTTGCTCAGCACTACGAATCTGTGAGGTGATTTGTTCGATATTTTGTTGAATACTACTCATAGCTGACTTTACTTAAGGGAAAATAAATGGATATCACTGAGTTACTAGATTTTAGTGTAAAGCATAACGCGTCAGATCTACATCTTTCTGCGGGTGTATCTCCAATGGTACGTATAGATGGTGAAGTAAGGAAGCTTGGAATCCCAGCTTTGAGTCATGCTGATGTGCATCGTTTGGTTTTTGAGATCATGAGCGATTCACAACGCGGCGAGTTTGAAGAAAAACTGGAAGTCGACTTCTCTTTTGAATTACCCAATGTTGGTCGCTTTCGTGTTAATGCGTTTAACCAAGCCCGTGGCTGCTCAGCTGTCTTTCGAACTATCCCTGTCGAAATCCCGACTTTAGATCAGTTAGGTGCACCTGAGATCTTCGAAAGGATTGCTAACTACGAAAAAGGGTTAGTGCTCGTCACTGGTCCAACTGGCTCTGGTAAATCAACGACTCTTGCGGCGATGGTTGATTACGTAAATCGCAACCACAATAAGCATATTCTGACGATTGAAGACCCGATTGAATTCGTTCACACCAATAATAAATGCCTAGTCAACCAGCGTGAAGTTCACCGTGATACCCACAGTTTTAAAGCGGCACTGCGCAGTGCCTTACGTGAAGACCCAGACGTGATTCTGGTTGGTGAACTTCGTGACCAAGAGACGATTAGCTTAGCGTTAACCGCAGCAGAAACGGGTCACTTGGTCTTTGGTACTCTGCACACCAGTTCTGCGGCTAAAACGATCGACCGTATTATCGATGTGTTCCCAGGTAGCGATAAAGATATGGTTCGTTCGATGTTGTCTGAATCACTGCGCTCGGTGATAGCCCAGAAGCTGCTAAAGCGTGTTGGTGGTGGTCGTGTGGCGTGTCATGAAATCATGATGGCAACACCTGCGATCAGAAACTTGATTCGTGAAGATAAGGTTGCGCAGATGTACTCGATCATTCAAACGGGCGCAGCGCACGGCATGCAGACCATGGAACAAAATGCGAAGCAGCTGATGGCGCAGGGCTTGGTTGATTCGGAAGAGGTCGAGAAAAAGATCGAAATTGAAACCTCAATGTTTTAATCAAGGTGGACACAATGGAATTGAATCAAATCCTTGAGGGAATGCTTTCTCAAAAGGCATCGGATCTTTATATCACGGTTGATGCGCCAATCCTTTTTCGTGTGGATGGTGAATTACGCCCTCAAGGAGAGAAGCTGAATGTGGCTCAAGTTGCTCAATTACTTGATGCGATGATGGAACAAGACCGACGTGATGAATATCAGCAAACGCGTGAGGCTAATTTTGCGATTGTGCGTGACTTTGGTCGTTTTCGTGTCAGTGCATTCTTTCAGCGAGAGCTACCTGGAGCGGTCATTCGACGTATCGAGACTAACATCCCAACCTTTGAGCAACTAAAGCTTCCTGATGTACTACAGGACCTATCAATAGCTAAGCGCGGACTTGTGCTGGTGGTTGGTGCGACAGGCTCTGGTAAATCGACCTCAATGGCTGCAATGACAGGCTATCGCAACACCAATCGCTCGGGACATATCTTGACGGTTGAAGACCCTATTGAATTTGTGCACGAACATAAAAAGTGCATCGTGACGCAGCGTGAGGTCGGGCTCGACACCGAGAGTTACGAAGTCGCGCTTAAGAACTCGCTACGCCAAGCACCAGACATGATCTTGATTGGCGAAATCCGTAGCCGTGAGACCATGGAATACGCGATGACCTTTGCTGAAACGGGTCACTTGTGTATGGCAACCTTGCACGCCAATAACGCTAACCAAGCGCTAGAGCGTATTCTTCATTTGGTGCCGAAAGAGCAGAAAGAACAGTTCTTGTTTGACCTATCGATGAACCTGCGTGGTGTCGTCGCTCAGCAACTCATTCGCGACAAGAATGGCAGCGGGCGTCATGGTGTATTCGAGATTCTGCTGAATAGCCCTCGTGTTTCTGACTTGATTCGTCGTGGTGAACTACACGAACTGAAAGCAACCATGGCTAAATCGAAAGAGATAGGTATGCAGACCTTTGACCAAGCTTTGTATGATTTAGTGATAGCAGGCAAGATCAGCGAAGAGGATGCGTTCCACAGTGCCGATTCTGCTAATGACTTGCGCTTAATGCTCAAAACTAGACGTGGTGATGACGACTACGGAACTGGGGCGTTGGCTGGTGTGAAGATAGATATGGGGTGATAAAAAACGCCTGATTTGATTCTAGGTTAAAATCAGGCGTTCATCATATTCATCGTTCGACTGCGTCTGTATTATCAACGCTTCTTGTTCTTAGGCTCGCTGATTACGTCTGCGTCAGTCGAAGTATGATTCATATAACCTGCATTATTGGAGCTTGTCGAACTGCATGCTGATATTGCTAGAGCTACGAAGATTGCTAGAAAAATTTTCATGTGAACTCCCACTTACCTAATAATGAATTGCTTCGACATTACGCCGTAATATCATTATAGGATCACAAAGGAGTTTAATCTTTGAGCTCTTAATTTTCGTTATGAATATTGTGCTTCAAACCAGCTCTCTAAAATGACGACTGCAGACTGGTTATCGACATTACCTTTACTTAGTGCTTTGTAGCCGCCCATTTCAAAAAGGTCGGCCCTTGCTTCTGTCGTAGAAAGTCTTTCATCATGCAGTTCAACATCGACACCAAAGCGCCCTTTTAGGCGATTGGCAAACTTCTTCGCCCTTGGTGTAATCGCGGCTAGATCTTTACCATGAAGATCGGTAGGAAGACCAACCACGATAAGATTCGGCTGCCACTCCTTAATTTGCTTTTCGATATCGTCCCAATTTGGGATGCCATCTTTGGCTTTAAAAGCTTTTAGAGGGCTTGCGGTGCCCGTGATTTCTTGTCCTATCGCACTACCGATACTTTTTGTACCGTAGTCAAATGCCATAATTGTTCGTGACATGGGGTTTCCAAATTTATCTGTGTTTGAGAGTGTCTGTTTATTTTACTTAGTTGATTTGAGCTAGGCGTGACCAGCGTCTGCTGAAAGCTGAGCTGCATTAATGCCTAACATCTGTACAGCGACTTTCCAGCGGTCAGAAATCGGTGTATCGAAGATGACCTTCGGATCGGCTTCAACGGTTAACCATGAGTTCTCGGTCAGTTCTGTTTCCAGTTGTCCGTGTTCCCATCCTGCATACCCAAGTGCGACTAAATAATTCATCGGCTCATCTTCTGTGCCCAACACCATCAAGATATCTTTTGAGGTTGTCACTGAGATTTGATCCGTCATGCTGATACTGGATTGATAGTTGCCTTTAGGTTTGTGCAAAATAAACCCACGGTCTTCTGCGACCGGTCCACCATTCAATACAGGCTTATCAAGACTTGCTTGGTTGGGTTTTGGCTGATCAGAATCAACCTCAACTTGCTTAAGCATGCTACCGACAGTGACATCAATAGGGGCGTTGATCATCAAACCCATCGCGCCTTCGTCATTGTGCTCACAAAGGTAAATCACCGAATTTTGAAAGTATGGGTCTTTCATTCCGGGCATAGCAACCAGAAAGTGGTTCGTTAAATTCATAGAGCCTCCTGCCAGTGTGTTCCCAGTAAAGGAAAAAGAGCGGCGTAAAGCCGCTCATTGTTCTTTGCCTAGATATTTCTGTGTTTTCGAATAGCTAAGGCTTTCTTTAGTTTAGGCTATTTAGCGTTAACGCGACGCTCAATTGCATCCATTAATTTACCTGTAACTGAAATATCAAAAGCGGCTTCAATTTCACGGATACAAGTAGGGCTAGTCACGTTAATTTCAGTCAGCTTGTCGCCGATAACATCAAGCCCAACAAAGATTAAGCCTTTCTCTTTCAGTGCTGGAGCAACTGCTCTTGCGATAGCCCAGTCTGTTTCACTTAGAGGACGAGCTTCACCTGTACCGCCAGCAGCAAGGTTACCTCGAGTTTCCCCTTTTGCAGGAATACGCGCTAGACAGTAAGGCATTGGCTCACCGTCAACCACAAGAATACGCTTATCACCATTGCTGATGTCTGGAACAAAAGTTTGTGCCATTG
The DNA here is from genome assembly GCF_041471405.1 of Vibrio sp. 10N.261.52.C11. Lineage (NCBI taxonomy): Bacteria > Pseudomonadati > Pseudomonadota > Gammaproteobacteria > Vibrionales > Vibrionaceae > Vibrio > Vibrio sp. 10N.261.52.C11. The sequence continues at coordinate 5,944 of NZ_JBFROI010000116.1, read as the reverse complement.
CGTAGTTCTGACCGTGGTTGGTCAAGGTTTCAATAATAACTGATACGTTTGGATCGCCTTCTTTCACACGGAAGATAGACGCGCCGCCCATGCCATCAAGTGGTTTTAGAATCACGTCGCCGTGTTCTTCTCGGAACGCTTTAATTTTTTCAGCTTTACGAGTCACGATGGTGGTCGGTGTCAGTTCAGGGAACCATGCCGTGAACAACTTCTCGTTACAGTCACGTAGGCTTTGTGGTTTGTTGACGATCAGTGCGCCGTTCTCTTCAGCACGCTCAAGAATGTAAGTTGCGTAGATGTACTCAGTATCAAACGGAGGATCTTTACGCATTAGTACCGCATCTAAATCGGATAGCGCGATAGTCTGTTCTGATTTGAACTCGTACCAACCGTTTGGATCTTCTTTTAGTTCAACAACCTTAGTGTCAGCAATGGCTACGCCTTGATCTAAATGTAGATCATCCATTTCCATGTAATGGATTTCGTAACCACGACGCTGAGCTTCAAGCATCATGGCAAAGCTAGAGTCTTTTTTGATGTTAATGGATGAAATTGGATCCATTACGATGCCAAGTTTGATCATTTTTTTCTCCTAGCCTAGATCGCCAAAACGGACTTGTAAGGCAGTAATTGCGGTTAGAGCTGCTGTTTCGGTACGAAGTACACGTGGGCCGAGTAGCGTCTCTTCAAATTTGTATTGTTCTGTCATGCCGATTTCTTCAGCCGACAAGCCACCTTCAGGGCCGATCAATAGGCGTACCTTACTGATAGGTTCTGGAAGGGTATTAATTGAGTATTTTGCACGAGGATGTAAGTTCAGCTTTAATGCTTCACTCGGTTCGCTACACCACTCTTCAAGTTGCATGATAGGGCGAATGACTGGAACCGTATTGCGGCCACACTGTTCACACGCCGCGATAGCAATCTTTTGCCACTGTGCGAGTTTTTTCTCGAAGCGTTTTGTATCAAGCTTAACGCCACAGCGCTCTGAAATTAAAGGGGTAATGGTGTTCACACCAAGCTCAACCGATTTCTGAATCGTGAACTCCATTTTGTCGCCACGTGAAATCACTTGGCCTAAATGTAAGTCTAACGGAGATTCGCTGCTGCGTTCGATGCGTTCAGAAACATTAACGGTGACATTTTTCTTTGATACTTCGGCTATCGTCGCAGGGAATTCAGCGCCACTGCCATCAAATAGAAGGACTTCTTGGCCTTCTTTCATGCGAAGGACACGACCAACATGACCCGCGGCATCTTCGCCTAAAGCGAGTGAACCTAACTGATGAATGCGTTCTGGGTGATGAATACGAGGGATTCTCATGCTGGTAAACCTATAAATATGTTCATTTGGGTATTTTGTCTCTGCCTAACATGGATGCTTTTAGTTGAAAAAACAAGGGTAGAGCAAGAGTTTCAGGGGCAATTCTGAAACTCTTGTTTGAGATAGTTAGGAATGTTGATTGTACGAGCGACGTTATTTACAAGCAGGGTAAACAAATGGGTTGTGATTACCTTGGATGGCATAGATTCGCTCATCACGAGTACATTCCCACTTGTCGACAGGAAATTGCTTGTTCCACGCCATCATTAGGTTGGTTTGTTGCTTAGATAGTTTGAAACCATACTCTTGGCTCATGTAAAGGTAAGTACGCGCGATAGAGCCTTTTGCTCTGTCTGGCGGCATAACTTTACGCTGCTTGAAGTTGACCTGCATTTCGCACTGACCATAGCTCACGCCATCCATTCCATTCCACTGGCTGAAGTTGTAGTTGGAGCGATCACCGTTAACCTCGCCAATGGCCGGAGTTAGGTTGTGAAGGTCGGCTTCCATGGATTTGAATATTTTGTCATTGCGAGTGCAGTTCTTGCGCCCACCATCTTGCCAACACTGACGCTGGTGGCCAAATTGCCAAGCTGGAACCACGTGTTCCCACTCAATTCGACTCGCCCGCTTTTGTTGTTTTCGGACTTGATAGCCACAGCCATCAAGGTCGGGAATGCCTTTCTTTTTGTCCTTCCATGTAATGTCACAGCCGCAATAAAATGAAGTCGGATGGTCGAGGTAAATCTTCACCGCTTCTCTTTTTGCTTTGGAAAATGAGCTCGGTGGTGCGGCGAGAACGCTTTGGGTTACCAGTAGGCCAAATACTATTGTTAAGTAAAAAGATACAGGTAGGCCAAATGCTTTGAAGGTGAGTTTTTGCATAGAAAAAGACTGATAAAAGTATGATAAACATCAGTCTAGCACTCAAATGTTAGATCTCTCTATTAGATTTGTTCTACCGAGTAAATCAACCTGTCACTAGCTTAGTTGAGTTCCCGTGAAAGCTAAGGTTTGCTGGCACAGCTGGCAGCGATAGGTCGATTGATTTCGAAGCACTTTATTGTGTCGTCTGATTGATAATGGGTAAGTGGTGCACTCACATCGATATTCAAAGGTTTTCCCTTGAACTGAAGCTATTTCAAAGCTGTGAGTTGTTTTGGCTGGAACGTTGAATACCTTTTTCATCACGTATTTCCACTCGTTTCCGTGAGGCCTAACACGTCCGAAAACCTGATGCGTGATTAGGTGTGCGAGCTCATGCGGCACAACTTCGTTGATGAAGGCGTCTTCATTTTCAGAAAATAGTACGTGGTTGAGCTTAATTTCGTTGAGCTGAAGGTAGGCCTTTCCCGCTGCTTTACCTCTTAACTTGAAGGTGATAGTTGGGTGTGGAAATTCACGAGAGAAATGTTGATTTGCGATAGCTAGGCACTCGGCCAATTTCTTATTTGCTCGATGTTGTTGCGGGGTGTAAGACAAACGTTGTTAACTCCAAATAAAAGACCTCAGCGTTTAAGCCAAGGCCTCATCATAACATTGCTTTTTGATCTAGCGATGCTTTACACGTGATGTTTTTTCTTAATGATCTCGTGATAAGCGTGCCATGTAGCATAGCCAAGTAGCGGCATGGTGACGATCATTCCGATGCCGTAGGTGGCAAAACCCACCAAAATACCGGCACAAATAATACTCGCCCAAACCACCATTGCAGGGATGTTCGATTTCACGGCATTAAAGCTAGTGAAAATCGCACTCATCACATCAACGCGTCTCTCCATCATTAACGGAATTGAAAATGCTGAGATGCTAAATATGAGGCTTGCGATAACAAAACCAATCACAGAACCCGTAATTAAGAAGGGAGCGAACTCAGCCAGTGGTGCGCCTTGCACTGAAGGGTAGAGCGCGTGCAATAATGCAGCGATACGCATCCAGAATATCATCGCAACCATCAATACGATCGCAAAGGCCCATTGGTGGGTGGAGTTGCGAGTGATGGCTTTCATCGAGTGCAGTAGGCTTGCGTTGTGGCCTTTTTCTCTTTCCCAAGCTGCGTCATACAAGCCCAGAGCAAGAAACGGCCCTATTAGCATGTACACGATCAGGCTTGGCATTACGACCAAGTGTGTTCCTTGCCATTGGACAAGCTGAACAATGGCGATTGCCGCTCCCATAAAGCACAAACCGTAGAATGCGCTGATTAATGGCATTCTTACCAAGTCATGCAGAGCAAGCGACAACCAATGAAAGGGTGCGGAAATACTGATTTGGTTGCAAGGAATGGTGCGAGCGTAATCCTTATCGCTGACCTTGTGTTTTTTATCGTTCAGTTCGGATGGGTGCGCGGTACGAGGCATAGATCCCCCTAGTTAAATAACGTCCTAGTTATAATTCCATAAGGCTCATCGATGTGGCTTGTGTGAGAGTTATGGTGTTGAGCTAAATTGCTCTTTGTCATCCCAGTTATTGTTCTAGCGTGCATTTAACGAGCGTTATCAGACTGAATTAATTTAAGTTAAATGTGAGCTTGATCGCCTAGGAGTTACCTTAACTATTGTCAGTAGTGCTAGAAAACACAAATTATCAGCGGCTTTTTATACTAAGTGGTTAACGGTAAAGAAGGGCGTTAGGGAAGGGTATTGTGAGTGAAAGTTCGGTAAGTACATAAAAATAAAGCCCTTACTAAGCAGTAAGGGCTTTAAAGGAACACATCGCAGTGGCTAAATTATTTTAGGCCAGCGAAGTCCGCAAGGATTGCTGCTTTGTCAGTCGCTTCCCAAGGGAACTCTTCACGACCGAAGTGACCGTATGCAGCAGTTTGCTTGTAGATAGGCTGAAGAAGGTTCAGCATCTCTTGAAGGCCGTATGGACGTAGGTCGAAGTTTTGACGAACAGCTTCAATGATGATTTCGTGTGCTACTTTCTCAGTACCGAACGTTTCAACCATGATAGATGTTGGATCAGCAACACCGATAGCGTAAGACAGTTGAATCTCACAACGGTCAGCCATACCAGCAGCAACGATGTTTTTCGCAACGTAACGTGCTGCGTAAGCTGCAGAACGGTCAACTTTTGATGGATCTTTACCTGAGAATGCACCGCCACCGTGACGAGCTGCGCCGCCGTAGGTATCAACGATGATCTTACGACCAGTTAAACCACAGTCACCCATTGGGCCACCGATTACGAAACGGCCTGTTGGGTTGATGAAGAAGTTAGTATCTTTGTTGATCCACTCAGCAGGAAGTACTGGCTTGATGATTTCTTCCATTACTGCTTCGCGTAGGTCAGGCGTTGTTACTGAATCACAGTGTTGAGTAGAAAGAACAACAGCATCGATACCAACGATCTTACCTTGGTCGTATTGGAAAGTAACTTGAGATTTCGCATCTGGGCGAAGGAAGTCAAGCTTACCGCTCTTACGTACTTCAGCTTGCTTCTTAACAAGAAGGTGAGAGTAAGTAATTGGAGCTGGCATTAGGATAGGAGTTTCGTTAGTCGCGTAACCAAACATGATGCCTTGGTCGCCTGCGCCTTGCTCTTTAGGGTCTTCTTTATCAACACCTTGGTTGATGTCTGGAGACTGCTTACCAATTGTGTTTAAAACAGCACAAGAGTCAGCGTCAAAGCCCATGTCAGAATGAACGTAACCAATTTCACGTACTGTTTCACGAGTGATTTCTTCGATATCAACCCATGCAGACGTTGTTACTTCACCGCCAACCATAACCATGCCGGTTTTAACGTAAGTCTCACAAGCAACACGTGCTTTTGGATCTTGTTCCAAGATGGCATCAAGAACAGCATCAGAGATTTGGTCTGCAATTTTATCTGGATGGCCTTCTGAAACAGATTCAGAAGTGAATAGGTGCTTAGCCATGAGAGCTCCACTTTTAGTTTTTGGTGTAAATAGTTTATGGCGTCGCAAGCTAGGAAGCGCCGCCATTAAATACAGTATATTTTGTAGGTGTTTCTACATCTAGACGGCTATTCTAAATTCCAGCGGTCGAATTACAAGCTCTTTTTTATGATATGTCATAACTAATCGTTTGCGTATCGATCGAGATAAGCCACTGCCAAGTGATGTAAATGTTCGAAAATTGCGAAAAATGACCGTTAAAATGCCAGTAAAACGTTTGCAGTCGCAATAGTCGTTTGAGAGAATACCCGCGCTAATAAAAATGAAAACTTTAGCAATTATCTCTTTTTTAAATCGCTTATGTATCCAGGAGCAGACATGCCTTCTCGTAAAGATCTAGCCAATGCAATCCGCGCACTTAGCATGGACGGTGTTCAACAAGCAAATTCAGGCCACCCAGGCGCACCTATGGGCATGGCTGACATCGCTGAGGTTCTTTGGCGTGGCCACTTGAACCACAACCCAGCAAACCCAGAATGGGCTGACCGCGACCGTTTTATCCTGTCTAACGGCCATGGTTCAATGTTGATTTATTCTCTGCTTCACCTTGCAGGTTACGAGCTTTCAATTGAAGACCTGAAAAACTTCCGTCAACTGCACTCTAAGACTCCAGGTCACCCTGAGTACGGTTACGCTCCTGGTATCGAAACAACGACTGGTCCTCTAGGTCAAGGCATCACTAACGCTGTTGGTATGGC
>NZ_JBFROI010000115.1:0-1412 GCF_041471405.1 Vibrio sp. 10N.261.52.C11 | reverse complement strand
TAATGCCGATCAGTTAAAGCCAAAGCGATCGGTTGAAGGATCCTTCAGAGCTGTCAAAATCCAAGTGTATTTAATGCACTTGGATTTTTTTATGGATGTTTCTCAAGCTCTAAACATAATTAATGATTGGAAACCTAGCAGCGTTGAGACTTTGTCTGACTTGCTTCCAATTGAACTCATCGACGAAGCCTATTCTCTTACTGATACTGTCACGATGAGAAAGAGGAAATTAACTTTAGAATCCATGGTGTGGCTGCTTGTTGGAATGGCTATCTATAACAGTAAATCCATGAAAGATTTAGTGAACCAACTTGATATTGTCGACCGTACAGGTAAAGCTTTTGTCGCACCGAGTGCGTTAACTCAACGTCGAAAGACGTTGGGTGAAGACGCAATTAAAGCGGTCTTTGAGCGAATGACTACGTCATGGTTAAACAGTGCAAAGTTACCCCAATGGAATGGATTAACGCTGCTTGGCGTCGATGGCGTTGTTTGGCGAACGCCCGATAACCCGCAAAATGAAAAGGCATTTTCTCGACAAAAAGGGACGCAATATCCGCAAGTGAGAATGGTCTGCCAAATGGAACTAAGCAGTCACATTATTACGGCCAGTGCATTTGATAATTACAATACAAACGAAATGATATTAGCTGAAAAACTGATAGGAACAACACCAAACCATAGCGTGACAATGTTCGATAAGGGGTTCTATTCTTTAGGTTTATTACATAAATGGCAAGACTCTGGCTCAGAGCGTCATTGGCTTATCCCCCTCAAGAAAAATACACAATATGACATTGTTCAATCTTTAGGGCGAAATGACAAACTGGTTCAATTACACAGTAACCCAAGGGCTAGAAAGCTATGGCCTGATTTACCAAAGTCGATAACCGCTCGACTTGTCACTCGTAAAATTAAAGGAAAAGACTACCAAGTATTAACCTCCATGACGGACTCCCTGCGTTACCCATCAAAAGATATTGCAGGCCTTTATGAACATCGTTGGGAAATTGAGCTAGGCTACCGAGAGCAAAAACAATACATGCTTGGAAATCGTCTCACGCTGCGAAGTCGTTTACCAGAACTGGTAAAGCAGGAGTTATGGGGCATCTTGCTTACTTACAATTTAATCCGATACCAGATGGTCGAGCTCTGCTTCAATTTAAAGGGAAATTACCTTCCTTATCAACTGAGTTTTAACGGCACATTAGCTCATGTATCTGCGTTACTTGTAGGCTTACCTTATTCAACACCAGGCGCAATACCTCGTCAGCTAAAGGGGTTCCACAACATGGCTGAAAGCTTAATACTTGAAGGGCGAAGGGAAAGGACATTCCCTAGAAGAGTTAAACCCAGACCACAACGGTATGCTAAGAACAAAAATGCCGTTCACTCTTAAGTGAACGGCATTA
>NZ_JBFROI010000114.1:0-905 GCF_041471405.1 Vibrio sp. 10N.261.52.C11 | reverse complement strand
ACTGAATGACTTTGGTGTCGCTGACCGCAGAGTTAGATGGATCAGAGCCATCGGCTAGATTCGTTTCAGATAGTGAGATTGGCGGAATGACATCAATGGTCGGAACATCACCATCGGTAATGGTCAGCGTCACTGTTGAGGTAAGAACGTCATCATCGCCATCGCTCGACGTCACCACGATGCTCTTAACGATATCGCCAGCCGAGTGGTCTAAATCGCGGTTCGGCTCAAAGCGCACTTCCCCTTGAGTCGTAATAAACAGTGAGCCTTCCGTGAAAGTAAACTCTTGCTCGGTCGCATCATTCGGGTCTAGAGAGTAAGCGGTGCCGTCATAGGTAAATTGAGTCACGCTCGCGCCATCGGCACTTGCGGATGTTAATACATCGAAAACGGATGTCGTTGGCGTACCTGCAGCTAAGTCAGCCACAGTAGGCTCTTCAATTGTCAGTTCGCCACTTGCCATAACTTGAGCATCATCAGTAATCATCACCGATAGTGGTGACATTAACGAATCATCACCGTCGCTATCGACAGCGTAAACTGGCAAGTTGAATGTTAGATCGTTATTGCCTTGAATCGGTGTGTGGTCAATCGCTTCCAGAAGCGTGAAGGTATACTCACCCAAAGTGGTACTGCTGAAATCGAGTGTAAATACCGTGGTTTCGACATTCGAAATATCAGTCGTGAAACCAATGTAATTACCTGAACCTGTTGGCTCTTCTCGAATCTCAATGATCAAGCCATCGGACTTGAGCGCATTGTTAGTATTAAACTCATTTGGCTCTAAACGGAATTTCTCAACGTCATCACTTTGATTAGTGAAAGTGATGGTTTCTGTTTGGCTCACAGCACCAACGATTGGAGAAGAGCCATCTGCTAAATCTGTTTCAGCAAGCGCGATGCTT
>NZ_JBFROI010000113.1:0-401 GCF_041471405.1 Vibrio sp. 10N.261.52.C11 | reverse complement strand
TCAGAAAATTATACCGCGATAGTTTCCGGTGGCGAGTGGACTCTGATTGGTCAGGACTATTCGGGGTTTGCTGAAGGCATTTTAACAGTAGAAGCCACCGTTACGGACGTTGCAGGTAATCCAGCTACTTCTAGCGATACCATCGTCAAAGATACGTTGGCGGATATCAGTGTGGATTTTGATGGTTTTGGTGATGAATATTACAACTCGGCCGAAGTGAGTAATGGCGCTTTGGTCGGAACGGTTACTAATGTTGAAGATGGCCAAACAGTGTCAATCACCATTACCGATGTTGATGGCAAGTCAGAAAATTATACCGCGATAGTTTCCGGTGGCGAGTGGACTCTGATTGGTCAGGACTATTCGGGGTTTGCTGAAGGCATTTTAACAGTAGGAGCCAC
>NZ_JBFROI010000112.1:0-2044 GCF_041471405.1 Vibrio sp. 10N.261.52.C11 | reverse complement strand
GCCCAAATCGCTGGCGTTGATACTGGTTCAATAACCGAAAACAGCGCGGGTGTCGACATGTCACCCGACTATGCTCACTCAGGCATCGCCACACTTGGCAATACAACACTCTATGCTGATGGCAAGCTGACCATCACAGACCCCGATGTAGGCGAGTCAGGATTTGAACGCCAAGGCAGCAATGGTTACGACTATCACGGCACCTATGGCGATCTAATCTTACTCACCGATGGCACCTGGCATTACCATGCCGATGCTGGGCATCTATCAGGTATAGGTGCTAGACCCACAACGCGTGGCACTGCAATTGACCAACTTGGTGAAGGGCAAAGCTTAACCGATACGATTACAGTCCATTCAAAAGATGGTACAACACACGATATTGTCATCACCATTCACGGCAGTAACGACAGACCTTACTGTTCATCTGAAGTGGTGCTTGCAAATGGCAGTGAAGATACACGCCAAACCTTAACCACCGCGCAACTATTAGCGAATACCGTCGATGTGGATGCCAATGACGCCGGTAAACTAACCATTGAAAACCTGCATGCTGACCATGGCTCTATTCTAAACAATGCCGATGGTACGTTTACGTTTACCCCAGAGAAAGACTATAACGGCGATGTACACTTCAGCTATGACGTTAAGGATGCACACAGTGGTGTGACCCACACCGGCGCAACCACCAACTTAGCTGCGGTTAACGACAACCCTGATGTGACGCCTTTAACAGACAGTGTCAGTGAGGGGGCCGATAATCATCACACCCTCAATCTGCTAGTAGGTGCCACAGATAAAGACGGCGACGCTTTAACTATCAGTCACCTTGAATATGCCATCGATGGTCAACCTCAGTCGGGCCAACTTCCAACGGGCATTACCTTAGATGCTGATGGGCATACGTTAATTGTTGATGCCACTGATCCCGCATTTAATCATTTGGCCAATGGTCAGTCGCAACAAATCGCTATCACTTATCAAGTAGAAGATGGCCATGGTGGAAGTACGCAACAAACCGCCACGCTTACGATTGCCGGGACAGATGATAAAGCCACACTGGTTTCTAATGTCATTCAGCTCACTGAAACACAAGCGCTGGATAGCGAATTTAAATCCTATAGAGGCCAGCTTCAGCTGATTGACCCTGATAGTGGCGATAACACTCAGTTTGTTTTTAGCGGTAAATATTTAGGTCAAGGGTTTGCACCTGGTTACCTTGATGTTTGGCCTAATGGCACTTATCAATTCAGATTAAATACAGGTACCAATCATCATCCGGACGATCTAATCAGTAGCCTACATGCTGGCGAGTCGATGGAGCTCCCCTACGAAGTCGAAACCACTGATGGTCAGAAGCTCACCATTATGGTGAAAGTGACCGGTGAAGATAACCAAGCAAAAATTGCAGTGACGCCCTACTCCAGCCTAAATAATCATGTTTACGAAGATCATACTTCCTTTGGCAATACCACCAATCAGCTCAGCAGTGGTGGCACGTTACAGGTCATTGACCCGGATCACGACCAAGCCGGTTTTATCGCACAAACCATCACCACCACCGAAGGTGGTCAGTTCAATATCAACGCACAAGGCCATTGGTCATACAACATTGACAATGATAAAGTCCAACATTTAGGCGCAGGGGAAAGCTTCCAGCAAACCTTTACCGTTGAATCTATCGATGGCAGTGCTAAAAAAGATATCACAGTGACCGTTCATGGCACCAATGATGCGCCAGTTGCGTCAGCTGAAGTACGTTTAGCGAATGGCTTGGAAGATACCCAGATAGTCCTCACCCCTGCACAGCTACTGGCCAATTCTAGCGATGTTGACGACAACGACATTGGCAAATTATCCATTGAAAACCTACAGGCTGACCACGGTGCTATTGCCTTCAATACCGATGGCACGTTTACTTTTACCCCAGAGAAAGACTATAACGGCGATGTGCACTTTAGCTATGACGTCAAAGATGCCCACGGTGGTGTGACCCACACTGGCGCATCAACGACGCTCTCGGCGGTTGGCGATGCTGCCCAAA
>NZ_JBFROI010000111.1:0-6154 GCF_041471405.1 Vibrio sp. 10N.261.52.C11 | reverse complement strand
TCAAATTTTTCTTTAGACATGGGGTGTCCCTCTAGGTACGGATTAGGTGGCTTAAAATAAGACCACGCAACCAAAAAAATGGTTTTCTTTATTAAAGGAGAAGAAGCTTTAGACTGGTGCTAATACCCAGAGTCGAACTGGGGACCTCACCCTTACCAAGGGTGCGCTCTACCGACTGAGCTATATCAGCACACAAAATGAGTTGGAGCGTGCAGCGGGAATCGAACCCGCATCATCAGCTTGGAAGGCTGAGGTAATAGCCATTATACGATGCACGCAACACGTAACTCTGTTTGAGCTATTTAACCTTTAGAATATGGTGGAGAGGGACGGATTCGAACCATCGAAGGCAGTGCCAACAGATTTACAGTCTGCTCCCTTTGGCCACTCGGGAACCTCTCCAAATTTTGAGCTTTCTCTCGCTTGCCTTATAGGAAGGGAGAAAGTGGTGCCGACTACCGGAATCGAACTGGTGACCTACTGATTACAAGTCAGTTGCTCTACCTACTGAGCTAAGTCGGCACAAGTGGGGCGCATTTTATTGAATGATTTTCCACCTTGCAATAGTAAATTGAAAAAAAGTGCAAAATTCTCTGACCAAACTCCTACATACGGCTATTTAGCTCAAGGTTTACGTCTTTAACCCGCATCTAGTACAGGAAGATATTTTATTTATCTATCGCTTGATGTATTTTCCATGCACTTGTTTTGTTATCCACTATAGAGTTTTGTATGAGCCCATTTATGTCATTTGACCGCGAACGTTGGTCTGAGCTAAGGAATTTAGTTCCGATGACACTTTCTGAGAGCGACTTAAAAGAGCTTCAAGGCATCAATGAAAAGCTCACAATGGAAGAGGCAGTAGAGATCTATCTACCGCTATCTCGTCTATTGAACCTCTATGTGGCAGCCAGACAGAATAGAAACTCGGTACTCCACCAATTTCTAGATAAGAAAGAGAAAGCGCCACCTTTTATCATCGGTATTGCGGGTAGCGTAGCTGTTGGCAAAAGTACCACTGCGCGTCTGCTTAAAGCCCTACTCTCTCGCTGGGAAAACCACCCAAAAGTTGAACTAGTGACAACCGATGGCTTTTTATATCCAAACGAGGTGTTAGAAGAGAAAGGGTTGATGAGCAAAAAGGGCTTTCCTGAATCTTACGATATCAAGCGTTTAGTGAACTTTGTTTCGGATGTAAAAGCTTGCAAGAGAAATGTCACAGCCCCTGTTTACTCGCATCTTACGTACAATATTACTGATGACGTTAAGTGCGTCGACCTACCAGATGTGCTTATTATTGAAGGGCTTAATGTTTTACAAACCGGAATGAATTATCCACACGAGCCACATCGCGTGTTTATTTCAGACTTCCTTGATTTCTCACTCTATGTTGACGCTGATAGCCAACAAATCAAAGAATGGTACGTCAATCGCTTTATGAAATTCCGCGATGGCGCGTTTACTAAGCCTGGCTCTTACTTTAGTCATTACACTAAATTATCGAACCAAGCCGCATTGGACAAAGCAGAAGGTATCTGGAGTTCAATTAATGGCTTGAACCTTGAACAAAATATCCTTCCGACAAGAGAAAGGGCTCACCTGATTCTACGTAAAGGCGCAGATCATATGGTTGAAGAAGTGTTACTAAGAAAATAGTAACGCCTTAGTCGCCTTTTCTTAGCGATATCTCGCCACCAATATAGCTCTCGACACCATTCTCAGTTTTGAGCAATACAGCACCTTGTTCATCGATGCCTTGAACAACACCTTCAATTTCTCTAGGTCCAATGATCAATCTAACATTGCGACCTAAGAAATTATCCAAGCGGTTCCAACGCTCTAAAAAATTGGACATTCCTTTCAACTCGTAGTCGACAAGTGACTTATCCCAAGCATTGATCAGAGCCTGCGCTAACTGGTTACGGTCTGGCACCTTCCCATCACACACTTCTTTAAGGGAAGTCCATGGCTGGCCAATACCTGATGTTGTTGGATCCATGGATAGGTTTAGCCCTAAACCAATCACAATATGCGCAGCGCCACCAGACTGTCCTGACAGCTCGACCAAGATACCTGCAAGCTTCTTGTCATTGTGGTAAAGGTCGTTCGGCCATTTAAGCTTTACACCTTCTACGCCCATCTCTTCCAAAGCTTCAACAACAGCTACACCAACCACAAGGCTTAAGCCCATTGCGGCAGCCATCCCCGCGTCGAGTCTCCAATACATTGAAAGATAGAGGTTTGCACCAAATGGTGATACCCACTCTCGTCCACGGCGTCCACGACCCGCAGCTTGATATTCAGCAATACAGACAGAACCCGATTCGAGGGTGTTAGTGCGCTCTAATAGGTGTTGGTTTGTAGAACCTATGATGGGAATGAGTTCAAGAGAAGCATCGCGACTAACTGCAGACAATTTGTCTTGGTCAAGCATATCCAAACGACTGGCTAGTTTGTAACCCTTGCCTTGTACTCGGTAGATATCTAAACCCCACTCTTGAATACCTTTAATGTGCTTACTGATAGCCGCTCGTGATACGCCAATCATTTCACCTAGGTCTTCACCTGAATGAAACTCACCGTCAGCAAGACATCTCAATAGTGCAAGCTTGGTACTGTGCTCTCTCATGCAAATGACTCCAAAGCCTTGTCTAGATTTGTCTCGCAGTCTCGTCCCATAAAACGCACTTCATGTTCTAATCGAATATCGAATTTATTCAAGACAGACTGACGCACTCGCTCTGCAAGCTTAAGGATATCCACAGCAGAAGCCTTATCATAATTGATGATAACTAATGCTTGGTTTGGGTGAACTTGAGCACCGCCTTCTGTCACACCTTTGAACTGGCACTGATCAATCAGCCAGCCTGCAGCGACTTTGATCATGTCATTGCTCTCATAGCCGACAATGTTTGGGTATAGAGCGAACAAGCGATCAAAATGATCTTTGGTGATCACAGGGTTTTTGAAGAAGCTGCCCGCATTGCCTTGGACTCTAGGGTCTGGCAACTTACTTGAACGGATAGCGCATACTTCATCAAATATAGTACGAGGAGAGAGCGTATCGGCTGCTAGGCTTTTTAACGGGCCATAGTGATTGCATGGCTCCCATTCTTTCGGCAACGATAAACCAATCGCAACAACAATCGCTTTATCGTAGAGAGCGTGCTTGAAAATAGAATCTCGGTAACCAAAGAGACACTCTTCTTTGCTTAATCGCTTAACCGTATAAGTATCCAGACACAGGATATCGACATACTCGCATACGTCTTGTAGCTCAACACCATACGCACCAATATTCTGAATCGGAGCAGAGCCGGAACAGCCGGGTATCATTGCTAGGTTTTCTAGACCACCCAGCTCTTTATCCACACTCCACTCAACCAAGCTTGGCCAATCCTCGCCACCACTCACATGCAGTAGGTGATGACTGTCCGTCTCGGCCAGCTCAATCCCGGCTAATTTATTCACGATGACCAGGCCAGCGAAGTGCTCAGTAAAAAGCATATTACTGCCCTTACCCAGTATTAACTTAGGCAAAGCTGACCATTTAGGGTCTTTGTAAAGCGAAATAAGTTCTTCGGTAGTGGTGACTTCAACCAACGCATCACACGTCTGATCGATGGAAAAAGTATGAACATTTTTTAAACTAGCATTGAGATGGAATTGCATGGCGATATTCAATTAACTTACACTGCGGTCATTCTACAGCAGATAAACCAATGGCGCAGTGACTGAATGAACAATGTCATCATTACTCAATTAGACCCAGTAAAGGTTCCCCTAGTTAAACGTTTCTATAAAGAACATTACCCAACGGGAAAAGCGAATAAGAGTGAACTGATCTATTCGTTATTGCTGAATAACGAACTGTGCGGTGTCGTGCGTTTTCGTACAATAGAAAATAATCGCTTACTTACCGGTATGGCGATATCAAAACAACATCGTGGTCAGCAATTAGGCTCCCAGCTTATGGATTATTGTGCGCAACATACGCTTACGGAAGATGATTACTGCTTTGCGTACGCTCATCTCACCAATTTTTACGCGCGACACAAATTCGTACAAGTAGACCCTAAAGATCTACCAAATGGTTTAAGAGTTTTATACGAGCGCTATTCGAATAGCGGAAAAGATCTCATTCCTATGCATTATCAGCAAAATTGTTAGAGAATGCCTCGATTATCTAGTATTTGGTGCTATCCCTTTGGTAAAATTAAAGGTTCGCAATTTTGCATATTTTTAAGGTAAAACAGTCAATATGATTGCCAGTAGGAATCCATTCATACAGTTGCCAACCATAGCGCAGAATCCTGACAAGTTTGAAGTACTACTATCAGCGCAAGAGTTTCGAACTCGCCTACTTGATGAAATATCTCGCGCAACGACTCGTATTAGTTTAGTCGCTTTGTATCTTGAAGATGATGAGGCTGGCCGTGAGATCCTAACTGCCTTATATGAAGCAAAGCAAAAGAATCCAGAATTAGACGTGAGCGTTTGTGTCGATTGGCACCGGGCGCAGCGTGGATTGATTGGCGCAGAGTCTTCTGAAGGCAATGCAGCCATGTATAAAGAGTTCGCAGAGAAATATCAACATTCTGTGCCTGTCTATGGCATTCCCGTTCGCGGCAAAGAAGTCTTTGGCGTATTGCACTTAAAAGGCTTTATCGTCGATGATAGCGTGATATACAGCGGTGCAAGCCTTAACAATATCTATCTGAATTACCATGACCGCTATCGCTTTGATCGTTACCATGTTTTAAACAATGCAGCTCTTGCTGACTCAATGTTTGCCTACGTACACGAACAGATGGTTGCGGACAGCGCTGTTTATGACCTGGCTGATAAGAACAAGCCTGCGACCAAAGAACTGAAACCAGCGATTCGTCAGTTTCGAGCATCATTGGCAAGGTCTCAGTATCAATTCGAAGGGCAAGAGGTTTCAGCAGAGCAAGTGGCTGTAACACCATTGGTTGGTATCGGTAAAAGACGTAACCGTCTGAATCAGGGAATCAACCAACTCGTCGCTCAAGCTAAAGATGAAATCTTCATCTGCACACCTTACTTCAACTTCCCACCTAGCCTAGCTAAAGAAGTGAAGAAAGCACTTAAGCGTGGCGTAAAGGTCAGCATTGTTGTTGGTGATAAGACAGCGAATGATTTCTTTATCTCACCAGAAGAAGAGTTTAAAACGATTGGTGGTTTGCCATACCTTTACGAACTGAACTTACGCCGTTTCGCTAAAGCGAATGAAGCTCATATTGCTAGCCGTAATCTATCAATTCGACTTTGGCAACACGATTCCAATAGCTTCCACCTAAAGGGCATTTGGGTAGATAAGCGCTACATGCTACTAACAGGTAATAATCTAAATCCACGCGCATGGAAGTTGGATCTAGAGAACGGTATCTTTATCCAAGATAACTACCATCACCTAACAGACAAGTTTCAGGCTGAAGTGGATAACATCCTTCAACACACTCAGCTTATCTGTACTTATAAGCAGTTAGACAAGGTAGAGAGCTACCCGATGGAAGTTCAGAAGTTGATTCGTAAGATCACTCGTGTGAAAGCCGATAGGGTGCTTAAGCAAATACTGTAGTCGATGTATTAGAGACACTATTTATCAACGCCTAGCAAACGCTAGGCGTTTTTGTATCTACGAGATAGCTATTTAGGTTTGTTTGATGGTCTTTCGAATCAACATCTCTATTTATGCATAGTGAGTGTGATAGCTTGAAGTGTTAAGCATCCTACCTTTTCCTTAGTCAACGTGTATCAGGTATGGTTTAGATAGCAGCTAAACGAGTACCAATACGAACATAATCGACAATTACCCTTTACGTATTCAAGCAATAAAGTCTCACTCCTTAGGGCGAAGTACGTACGCGATAGAGAATTTCACATGGTAAAACAATCAGATTAGTGCTCTGCTCTATTTAGCTTAAGAGTTAGAAGTGACCACCTATATTCCCAAGCAGCACCTCCCGATATATAGAGAAGTACTTCATAGCTAGCGATAAGGATCTACTACTAAAACCCAAAACACATACGCAGGAAACGACGAAAGCCTAGTCGTCAGACTAGGCTTTCTGATATGTGCCGGAATAGCATGAAGTGCAGGGGCTCGGTGTCTTTATACCAATTAAAGTAA
>NZ_JBFROI010000110.1:0-26068 GCF_041471405.1 Vibrio sp. 10N.261.52.C11 | reverse complement strand
AATGCTCCGAAATATGCACTTTCTCCTTGATATGACCAAAAAGGAGGACTAGCGAATCCACTAAACAAGGTCTATCTTTCGCCAGTCGAGTTAACCATATCAGCAAAAATCCATTTAGTTAGCAGAGATGACCTAGACTTTGAATTCGCCTTGATAGAACCATACTTTTCTAATCCTATTTCTTGATACTAGCTATCGCTCTAGCAAGGCTAAGCAAGTGTGTTGAAGTCTTAATCTCTAACTCTGATTGGATACCCAATAATGCAATCCCTGCCAATATTTGTTGTGGCCTCACCACTTGGCCTGTCGGCAGCTCTCACAGTTTTAAAACACAGTTCAGCTACCTCTTCCTTGGTCATTTGGCATTCTAACTCTCGAAAAATGTAATTCTTACTCATTTCGCGATACTTCAATGATAAAACCTCTAAATACAAGAGGTTACATTGATTTTATAAGATACGCACCATTAAGCATAATGAGGCAAAGTGCGCACTGTACAAAGGCGTATTAATTGGCAAATTTGCCTTATAAAAAGTTATTCATGAATCACTAATATTAGAATTCCTGAAACTCATTTTTGTCCAGAGGCTTCATAGACCAGAAGTTTTACTCGTGGCACTTTTCTCTCAAAGTGCCAGCCAGTTCAGATCTGCCCCCTTTCAAGTTAGAGTAAAAGTTCATTCATATTGCAATACAATAGATTTACCCTGCTTAAACTTATCTAAAGGTCGTAAAAAAGTCCCCTGTATCCTACCTAAGCAACAACTTTCGAACTAGTTTGCTCTAGTCGTCATTAACACACTGATTTTTTTTGATATAGCAGAATAAAGGGGGCATTATAACGATACAAAAGATGTAGGTTCGCTGTCTAAGACGCGTTATGTACTGGAGGAATTTGAATGATCATCAGCAGTAAAACGAGTGAAAAACTTCGAGACTTAATAAACGAAGAGACTGAGTATCGTTCTGGGCCAAATTTGGTTAAATTTTTCAATGCTCTAGGTTTCAATCATTCATATGGACAAGGTTTCCCCTCTCGTTGGAAGTATACAGACGATTCGTTAGAAGCAATCAATGGAACACCTCAACTTGATAAGTGCATTAAAGCAGTATTCAATCCCGTCAATTTTATTAGCCGTATTGACGAGTTGGATCGCTTGATTGCCGATCTTAACCAGTATTTAGTTTTTGACAAATGGCAAGTTGTTAGAAATGAAGCTGAAATATCATTCAAGAAGCTTCATAAAGTGAAGTTAAACGAGGGTGGCGTGAAATCAAATAGTCTGTCTGAGTCTGACTTTTTACGTCGTGAGTTTAGCGGTTTCACTATCTCTGATTTAGGCTTAGACCCTACTGTAACTGACGTACTGAACAAACGAGTAGATGAAATTGAAAAAACTTATAGTTCAGCAGCTTATCTTTCTACGATTCTAATCGCTGGTAGTACTTTAGAAGGGGTTTTTCTTGGATTAGCTTCTAGTTATCCGAGAGCATTTAACACGGTGAAGTCTTCCCCCAAAAATCGTGAAGGTAAAGTTCAACCGTTTCATGACTGGACTCTCGCCGCATTTATTGATGTGGCAAAAGACTTAGAGCTAATTCAGCTAGATACACATAAATTTTCACATACTTTGAGGGATTTTCGTAATTATATTCACCCCTATCAACAAATGTCATCAGGCTTCACGCCAAGAGAGCATACAGCTAAGATTTGCTTACAAGTACTTAAGGCTGCAATTACTGAAATAACTTTAAGTATCAACAAACTACGCATTCAAGGTAGCTAAACTTCATTCGAATACTGAAATGCAATGAAATTCAGTACTTTTTTATGACATATGTAGAATAATCCCAAATTGGATAATCAAATAGTTGTCGTTACCTATAAGATAGAACTCTTTAACAGTTTTACAGCGCTATTTATGTATCCTAACCTTGTTGAAACTTCGATTTTGCATGTGCTGATAATGCCGCGATCAGAAGACATTAAAGATCAATCGCCTTTTCAAGGCTATTTGATCGATTTGATTTCTAGTCACCACTCTAGATTGCTTGAATACATGAGCATACTTCCAACTTCAGCAAATGAACTATTCATTTCACATGAAGAGCTCATACAACATCGTATAAACTTATCTGTAAGCAATAATTTTTTGCTTGATAAAATCTCCTTTAAAAAATGGTTTGAAGTTTTTCAAGCTCATCCATTTATATTTTGTTACTGCGTAGATGAAGAGAGTGCTAAGTATGTTAAGGATGTTAGTAAAGCTTCAAAATATCCGCTGTTAGTCGTGGGCTGGTCAGATATCTGCGACATTGTGTTAGGGGATGAATTTACTCCTTTTCTTTTGGATGAAAAAATTTCGGAAAGATTCAATTTACTAAAAGAAAATGGCGACTTAAATGAAAAGTCGAAAGACTTCTTATCATCAAGAGTAGCAAGAACTACTCAGCTGATAGAACTGGACCAAAAATCGTATAGCCATGCTGTTTCAAATGCGAATGAAGCAGTCTTATACTCACTTGGTTACAGCCTCTCAGGTACAAATGTCTTACAAGGAAGTCATGAACGTCAACCATACATTGAAGCTATTCTGGATACCTCACAAAAAGTTCTTTCCTTAACAAATGAGTATAAAACCACATCACTAAAATCAGACCTAGTCCTATACTGTCCTAGCATTTTCACTCACCTGTATAACTTCAAAGATCAGTTCTGGAACAGAATTAGAAGAGATTTAAAAAATAAGAAATCCCGAGATTTTCTAATTGACGGAGTATTTAGAAATAACTCTTATTCCGGAATTAACATGCAAGACTTCAACAAAGAAGATATTAAGCAAGTTTTTGAAAACAAAGTTCTTCAAATGATACTTTCAACCAGACAGAGTGAATTACGTTTGTCATCGGCAGCGATCAATATGTTATGTACTTCTTATTGCGTGCCAGTAATTCGTCTAGCTAACTCATTAAATTTTTTCCATGGTAATTTTAAAGATATTGAAAGCTTAGTTTCTTCTGGTACAGATCAATCCAAAAGAAAGCTTGATCGAAAATTCAAAGATTTGGTTGAAAAAATGAGGGGGGAGATTGATGAGCCACTTATTGATTTTATCGTTCAAAATTCTAATTCAATAACACTTTGTTCAGACATACATCTAGATTGGGTTTCTCTTGATCGAATACCACTCATGTTCACACATGAAACATCTAAAATCCCTACTACACCGGGTAACAAGTTTCTTCAAAATTGTACTAATTTTTCCAATGTTACCGTTAAACAAAATGAGTTGCTAAACATCACTGTAATCCGTTCATTTAGAGAACATGATCCTTTGAAATATAAACTCGAAGAGGCACTAACTCATTACTCAAAGTTAGTTGATGACATCGAAATCACGATTGTAGATGTGGGATCTGAAGACGAGTTTGTAAGTGCCCTCAACGAAATTAAAGGAAGTATTTTAATAATGGATTGCCATGGAAATCATGGAGGGGCTGATTCACATGGTTGGCTACAAATTGGTGGTGATCAAGTTGACATTTGGCACCTGCAGATAATATCACCACCAATTGTTATTCTGAGTGCATGCTTAACTTCAGCATTAGCCGGATCACATGCATCAGTTGCAAACTCATTTCTTGCGAGAGGTAGTATCTCTGTACTGGGTACATTATTACCTGTAAATGCAATTAAATCTGCCATTTTCGTTGGTCGATTAGTATATAGAATAAGCGCTTTTCTAAAGGCTATTCAGAAAATGAGAGTAGAGGTATTAACATGGCGTACATTTATTACTGGCTTTCTACGCATGTCCTTTTGCACCGATTTTTTAATGTTGTTTAGAGACGAGCTGAAATGGATTACACCTGAAGAGTATACGGAACTACATATTCAGTGTAGCTACTTAATAAATACGAATCATCCAGATTGGTATGATGAATCTTTAAAGTTAATTAGCGAAGTTGCTAATAAGCCGATAGAAACGGTCGACATGACAGTTCAGGATATAGGCTTAACCGAAACAATGTATTACTCTCAATTAGGTCGACCGGAAAGTATAGTTATTGAGTTGTAATGGGAGTCGGTTTAGCTAAAACTGGATTTTGGCAAAAGAACTTCGGGCAAAACCTTAGCGGCTATTAAGGTGACACACATTTCTATTGATGGTGTGTGTCCCTTTCATCGTATCAAATCTAACAAAATCCTAATCTCGCTAACTCAGACTTGTCCAGAGGCTTCATAGACCTGAAGTTTTACTCGTGGCACTTTTCTCAAAAAGTGCCAGCTAGCTCAGATCTGCCCCAAAGCTTGCTAGCAAGTTTTCAATGAGAGTGCTGCTGCTTTGATTTATCCCAAACTAAGTTAATGATTCAGTAGAATTGCTAATCTTGTCGCATACTTGCATATGGCTTTACACAGCCTTTTGATACAGAAGATGATGATATGTTGAATATTTCAACAAATCACACAGAATCAATATAAAAAACCTGTATATTCAGACAACTATGCAGCAGTTCTTTATGTAAAGTTGATGCGATAAACAGAAAATTTCAACATATAAAGCTGTTATGCTACTGGCGGAAAAGTTAGCAAGGAGAATATATGAAGCCTAGGTTGTTTATTGGCTCATCGGTTGAAAATCTGGATGTTGCTTATGCTATCCAAGAAAATTTAGAACACTCAGTAGAAGTTACAGTATGGTCTCAAGGTGCATTTGAATTGAGCAAATACACTATGGAATCGCTAATGGATGCATTGGACGATTCTGACTTCGGCTTGTTTGTTTTTTCTCCTGATGACATTACACAGTTAAGAGGAGAATCAAAGAAAACAGTTCGTGACAATGTTGTCTTTGAACTTGGCTTATTTGTGGGTGGGTTAGGGCGAGAACGTAACTTCATTGTTATTCCTCGCGGTCATGAAGACTTTCATTTACCTACAGACTTGCTAGGAATTACTCCAGCAACATTTGACGCTGAAAGACAAGATGGCAACTTGGTTGCATCATTGGGTCCAGCCTGTAATCGAATTAACAAGTCAATTGGAAAATTAGGGGAAAAAGTTGGTTCTGATGAGAAAGATAATCAACCTGAAAACGCCGTCGAAGATGTAGGTGAATCAAACTTCATCGATGATGAAAATGACTGTATCTCTCTTATTCAATCATGGATGGGACAACGTCATAGCAGTGATAATACAGCAGTAATCAAGTATGTAGATGTCGATAGAGAGCTAGGGTTAGCCAAAGGCTCTGCACTTAAATATATTGAAGTTGCAGCCAAGGAGTGGGGCTATGTTCCTTCTCGAAAAGGTGCTTCGACAGTTTTGTTCAAAGACTCGTCACCAAACCATTGGTAGCATACAAGTTGCCCCTTAACACGGGGTATTTTGGTATGGGTTGGGTTCTGTGTTTACGGTGGTCTGTTTTGGTTTGGTGGCGGGCAACTTATGGCGGCGTTATGTTTTTAGAGTAAGGAAGGCTTAATGGATAAGATATTCAATCTCTCCAACATTTCAGAAAGCGAAAAGAAAGAAATGTTGGAGAGTAAAGTAGAGTTCAGCAAAAAAATAGCCAAATAGCATCTGCAAGTAGAAAGATTAGTAAAAGTGGTAAGTGTTTGTATTGCAAAGAGCCAACAACAAGTTACTGCAACTCTCACTCAATACCTGCATCATTTTTGAAAAATATAGCCGAAGATGGAAAGCTATTAACTCACGGAGGGTTAATTGATCTTCCTTTGTTAAAACCCGACTCTGGAGTCAATCAAGCAGGTACTTTTCATGTTATCTGTAGAGATTGTGACAGTAAAATTTTTAGTGATTACGAAAATAAAGATACTTACGACAGTAGCCTTAAGCAAAAAACGCTTGCTCAAATAGCAATGAAAAACTATCTGAAAGCTATTAGCCAAAGAGCATTTGAAATAGCATTTCATGAAAATCTGGAAGAAGATTCAGGCATTGACTTTAGTTCTATCAACAACATCAAAGATCTTGACCTTAAAGAAAATGTAAGAGGTTTTGAGCGTGCAAAAAAAGTAGATTTGAAATGTATTCAAGATGAATATTACTTGTTCTTTCATGAAAAGCTCAATTACGTCGTGCCGATTGCATTTCAACATAAGCTAGCGTTAGCAGTCGATTTAGAAGGGTATGTTGTAAATAATCTTTACAATCATGACCCTAAATATAAAATTCAACACTTACACTTAGCTGTTTTTCCTCTTGAAGAGACTAGTGTTGTTGTGATGTTTATCGACAAAAAAGATACTAGATATCTCCAGTTTATACGTCAGTTTAATCTCTTGTCGCTAGAAGATAAGCTAGCATTAGCTAACTACATTGTCTTCTTGTACTCTGAAGACTTTTTCCTTTCGACTTCACTTGATGAAAAAATTGTTAATGATGAAATTCTAAAATGTGTTTCAGGTAGCATCGGTGTCGGGATGGTTGGTCTTGGCGGAAGTATTGTAGAGGCTCTTAAAGATAACTTTAGTTTAGCTGTGTTCAAAGATGTCCCTAACTTATTATCTCCAGACCATTCAGTATGCAGGAAATAAAAACATAAAAAGCTGTTATGTTTTCAGGAGGAAATTTGGAATTATTACAGTCAGTCTTTTTGCAGATAACAGTTGCGGTTGCTATCGCAGGTATCAGTTCTTTTATCACTGTTCGGTTATCGTTGAGCAAGTTTCGGACGGAAAAATGGTGGGAAAAACGAGTTGAAGCTTACGAAAGAGTGTTGGAAGCATTCCACAAAGCTAAAAAGTACTCTTCTGAACATTTAGATGCCGAATATCTCGATTCACAAGTCTCTAAAGAACGAGACCAAGAACTAATTAAGTTCTCCAAACAAGCCAAAGAAGAAATCACAAGAGTAGCTGATATTGGCTCTTTTCTATTATCTACGGATGCTATGAGCCTGATAAATGAGTATCAAAAGGAAAAGAATGATAGCTATTTTTTGGAATTCCACACATTCCAAGAACACGCTGAACACGACTATGAGTTGGTTATTAAGTATTTAACTAAATTTTCTGCTTTAGCAAAAGTGGATCTCAAAAGTGACCAAACATAACAAATGACTAAGAGTCATTCCCAACGATTGGCATTTTCAGTTTGTATCGGCTTTGGTGTGTACGGCACAATGGTTTAGGTTAGTGGTAGCCTTGCTCACCTTAACAGGGCTACTTTCCCATACCATACCTAATCCATAATATTCTAATTTAGTAATATAACTGACACAGTTTTGTCCAAAAATGTGTTAAAGGGTAGTCTCCTACCCTGTTTCAATCAGCGGCCATAAGCCGCTTTTTTAAATCCAGCCTCGCTCAGAAAAAGACACCACACACTCAAATGAAACCACAAAGTGGTCCAGTACTCGGATATCAACCAATGCCAACGCATCCGTCAGTTGACGGGTAATGCGTCGGTCAGCTTGACTTGGGGTGGCGTCGCCACTTGGGTGGTTATGATAGAGAATAACCGCACTCGCGTTCGCGGCCAGCGACGCTTTCACGACTTCACGCGGATAGACCGAAGCGGCATTAACGGTACCGTAGAACATCTCTTTGGTGCGCAACACTCGATGTTGATTATCGAGGAAGATAATCCCAAACACTTCAGACTCACAAGCGGCCAAGGACGTTTGACAGAACGATTTCACCAATTCAGGCGAGGTTAATGGCGTTTGTTCTGAGATAAACAGTTTGGATTTGAGAATGCTTGCGGCCTGGTCAAGGATGCCCTTTTCTTCTGATGTGAATAACGAAACATTTGAGTATTGAACAAGTGCTGACATGGTATTTCCTTTCGGTCTTGGTGAGCGTCTGACTGTCCGTACCCAGTTGCAGGTTCTGCAGCGCAAGGGCGCGCAGCGGCGAAGCCTCCCTTGCGTGAGGGTTCTCAAATGGGACGGTTTAAAGGAAGTCGCGACAACAAGCCAAAAGGACAGCCTAAGCCAATATCTCAACCCAAAGTACGTCGCCCAGGTAGAAATGTCCCTTCCCCACCAAGAGAGCGCCCTGCTGGTTAGTCGACTTGCGCCACTCGATAACCTTGGCTACTTAGGACAAGAGCGAACAGGGCGTTGCTCGTCTAAAAACACGAACCGCTTGAATACCGCAAACTGTTGGAATATCGAAACAAAATTCAGACAGATTGATGATCTGATGAGTATTTGAGCCGTCACGCATCTGCCGACTTTAGTCGTCATACAGACAAGAGAGTAAAGCCTTAGCCGACGTGCGATGCTCAGAGGTTGTTCCTATCGTCCTTTCTGCTTTCTTTGCGTAGCCGTAGTCTTCTCGCATCTGTTTAATGGTGGTAGTCAGGTCACACACTGATACTCACCCCCTTGCCTCGGTTGCCTTGCTCTAGTATTAAGGCGTTGGTATACCCAAACTCATTCACCAAAATTTCATGAACCTTGACGGCCTTACGGTGGAATCAAAGTCGGTCGAATTCACCCAAATCACGTGCATGGATATGTCAGCGGATACTGTAGAACGCACTTTCATGTGACCCCCTAAGCGCCAAAACGCACATCAAAACAAAACCCTGAGCACTTAAACGTCCCCTCTCCCGTTGTCACAAATCGCAACGCGGGAAACACAGAACCGTAAGTGGTGTAAAGAATGATGTGATCCACTCGCTCGTGAAGAAACCATTCACCAAAGCCAGCACCATTTAATTCGATGAAAAAGTCACGGATTTCATGGAAAGCAAAACGACGCGATCCCAATAGCGGAAACTGCTGCTTGATAGCTTCAACGAACCCTTGGTCTTTTAACGCTGCGATATCAGCCTGCTGCTCTGGCGACTGGCGACGACTGAACATTTTCAAACGCTGGATTTTGGAAACCCAATCAGACTTTCTTTTCGCCTCATCACGACACTTTTTGACTTGAGAGCGCAACTTCAATACCGCCAAAGGACTAGAGACATCATTTTTTGGTGAGCTTTCGTGCCCCAGCGGCGAAACGCTGGTCGATGAATTTGAATTAGAGAGAGTTGGGGTTGAGTTTTGTTGCACCATGAGAGTTTCCTTTCTGTTTGAGTATCACTTTTCGGAGCCGCTTGGCTGTCCGCTCTCTCAACATCGTTCTGCTTTGCAAGGGCGCGCAGCGGCGAAGCCTCCCTTGTAAAGCAGGTTGTGGGGAGAAACGGTTAACAGCCTGCATGCTCGAAAATGATGCGAGTGAAAGAAAATCGGCGCATAAGAAAACAAGCCCTTACACGAACTTATTCGAAGACAGAGAGAACAACGAGGAGGAAACGACAAGGCGCTATGACTCTTAGGACAATAACGGGGTTCAAACAAGGCCTAGCTGCAGGGGAACCAAGGCAACGATAAGAGTCATGATTAAAGACACGTTTAAAGTGTTAGTCTTTACAAGGAGAGAAGGCCCAGAACAGGTAATAAGACGCTTCAAGTGTCATGTTCATCCGTGCTAGAAGTTAAGTCCAAACTAAGGCTCTATGAAATGTCTTAAAATAGATACAGAGCCTTAAAAGCAAATATGTATTACATAGGTAATACATATTCAATTCATTTTATTAATCAACTCAACGAGCTCTTCATCATCTATCTTGTCTCGATATAAAGCCAAAGCTCGGTACAGTTTCGCTGCAGACACATTTCTCTCTGTCTGCTCTTGCAGATTTGCTACCCAATCGGTTATCCGTTCTTTATCAGTAAGTGACATTCTAAGAGTCAGAGGAGGCACCATATAAGATGTCGTCACTTTCTTTTTGACAGTCGTAATTCCAGTCGACTTACTTGAACCTTCGTTCTTGTCAGTAGAGATAGCTGTTATAGCTCCTCGTTTTTTCAACTTGCTCATATGTATTACCTATGTATTACATCAAATTCAAAAGAAACGCAGCCAGTTTTCGGTAATCGTTATTAACAAGAGAGCCCGATTTATAAAAGCGCACAGGAGAGGAAACGGCATTAGCTTGTCCAACATGCTCAGAACGACGGACAGATACTGGTAGCAATTTATCTTGTACTACCTCCAATTCCTCATCAATGAACTCATTAATAATAGTGTTTCTTGAGTCGACCTCGTTCCTCAAGATCAGATAATTGCCTTCATCCTCCTTAATTTCATAGACAGCTTCGAGTAAAGAGCTAATGCCGTCTAATGAAAATGCACCTGAATCTACAGGGATCAAGATAAGGTCTGAAGCCTGGATTGCGTTAAGAGTCGTTAGGGATAAGTTTGGTGGAGTATCAAGAAGAATGAAATCATAGGTGTCACCTAACTTCGCTAATTGCTTTTCTAAAATTCGTTCACGATTAATCTTTGTCAGTGATGTTTCGATGACACGTGACAACTGAACATCAGCGGGAACGACATAGAGGTTTTCAATAGAGTTCCCATTAATCTGTGCAGGTTGAATTAAATCGACAATGGACACAACTTTAGGCTTATCAAACAAAGCAGCCACCGTCTCTTCAAACTTAAAATCACGTTGTCCGGTTAACGTTTTAGAGCAGTTCCCTTGAGGATCGAGGTCAATAACTAACACTTTTCGTTTTCGTGCAAGCTCAGCCCCTAAATTGACAAGAGTCGTGGTTTTTCCAACGCCACCTTTTTGGTTCGCCGCGCTGATGATCTTAGTTTTCATAATAAACACCTCATGTATTACATGTGTAATACACAATAAAAAACAAAAAGCACACTGTCAATGTATTACATATGTAATACACTTTTTCTATCAACACTTAAAGTTATTCCCCCGTTACCAGTCGATGATGTCAAGACACTAAAAATCCTAAAGAAAGTGACACCAGCCGCGAGATCACTATCCGTATGAATCAAGTTATTAGGCTCCTCACCAACCAAAACTTCTTGGTTAAGTTAATCCCAACACTAGAATCAAAGTCAGTTCTGAAATTGAAAATATTGTGACTACGACGGGGGACACTGTTTAAGCATGAATCGGATTCATCAAGTCCCGACGCGCCATCGATATTTGGAGCTATCTGACTCACACCAGAAAGACGCGAATTTAAACCCAAAGAATGGCTAAGTTTTACCTACTGGCGTGATGAGCAGCGCCAACTGGTTGAACGCCACGACAAGATTGAGTCACCCACTGGGCAGAGTCATGGAAGTGAAATCCCACTGTTCATTGCGGCTGTTTGTAGAAAGGTGTTCCCAAAAGAAAATACCCATAATGAATGAGAAGCCCATTGAGTCTTCTACTCTTAACACGACATCGCCCTGATCTAATAACTCGCCCATCGCTTGTTGGTAAGCTTCTTCGACGATGGTTTGTTCCCAAATACGCTCGTATTCGGGTAAGACTTGTTGTCTAGAGATGGTCGACACCCTGAAGCTTAATGCGCCCTCGATACGATGTCGTCGGCTGGTGATCAGTTTAACCTCCGTCCATGAAAGTACTGGTTTGGCGAGGCGCCTAGATTGGCGTTCCTTTTTTTTTTCGCCATACTCGAGTCTTAACGGATGTAGACCATCAGCTTATCAGAGGTGGCACAGACGCTTGACTGTTTGCTCATACAAAAATCAACATAAACCTTGCTCCGCGCGCATCACAAACAAGATGTACACCTTGTCCCCGTCTTGCTTGCAAAAAACACGACAAGGGTTGACCACAACTTCTCGGTAATTGAGGTGTTCAACTTTGTCAAAAATATTTTGAATCATCTGCTTGGCCGCAACCAGATATTCAAGGGCAATGTATTTCGCGATATCCTTGAGGTCCGATCACGCGGCTCACTCCAAATCACTTCAGCCATTTTGACATATTGTCCTTAGCTTCATCCTGACTCAAGGACTTGCCTTGTGAAATGGCGCGCTCACCACATGCGATCCCTTCAAGGATAACCAAACGGTTTTGCATAAAATGATAGTCGTCCACATCAACCAAATACGCAGAAGGTTTACCGTGTTCGGTGATTAGCACAGGTTCTTTGGTGTCATGTAAGTCCGCTAGGATTTGGGACGCTTGACGCTTGAGGGAAGTAACGAGCTCGACTTTCATAAGAGTAACTCCAAAATAAGAGTAATAAAGTGATACTGTCGTATCACTTTCAAGGTGCCAGGTTTAGCGCAGAGATATTGAGCGTTAAGAATCACTCTTAAGTCATGCTTCTTATGAGTAGGAAACTCACTCAACAACACACAAACAGCAAATGGCGTCACTTTGGTTTCGGCCTTAGAGCCTTGCTATTCTTGTGATAAGATACCCTCACCAGAAAATAATCGATGTGAACAATGTCAGAACATTCATACCACCAACTTCTTAAGTCGACCTTCGAAAACACTCTTCTTCACCTTTACTTCAAAGTAAAAATTTCCAGTCACTTTGTTAAAGAAGAGCAACGAAACAAGATCATCATTGACTTCTTAAAGCCAAAAATCAAACAAGCTCGATATAGCCTTATCAAGAAAAAGCTTAAAACTGTTTGTTTGATGAAGAGTAAGTTTGGCTCAATCGAAAAACACTTAGAAAGCGTTTTATCTCAATATTCAGCGATAGAGAGCAAAAACGACGTTGATAAGCTTTATGCCTTGTTAGAACGCTTTGAGAAGAGCGGATTAGAAACAAAACTTATTGAAGAGACCCCTAAGCAGGAAATGGACGTTGTTTATATCGACAGAGCACATATTGATCATTGCTTCGATAATGAAAACCGTCAGATTGCACCCATTTCGCTGTTTATACATACGAATGAATTAGACAGATTCACTAAGAGCTTAGCAACCCAACCTTATTTCACATATGAGTTGTGCCAAGCAAGTGAAGAGTTGAATAACTATCATTACAAAGTCCACCCAATTAGCTAACCATACTGCTTATCACACACTGTTTAGCCTTAACTGGTCCAAGACTCTTGTGAGTGCTTACCTGTACTTTTCCATCAATTGTCTATCCTGTACCTTAGTAATTGTCCCACAGCTATATGAAGCGCCAACTAACACAACCAAATCTAAAACGTTGGGCACTTCCAGCCCAAATCAAGATGTGTTGTACGCGATTTACCAAGCGGTACTACCGTCCTTTTTTCATCACAATCAAGGCCAATCTTTTGATCTTCTAGCAGTAAGCTGATCAGATATAAGCCTAACGCTGAATGATCTTGGCCATTCGTCTTCACCGCTACGGCTTCAACAATGAATTCAATTCCTGTTGACAGTGTCTCTTTATCTTTAAAAGACATAACTCCTCCCTTAAGTTACTGTGTAAATATACAGCAATATGGAGCGAGTGAATCCATATTTAAACAAATTGAGACATCAATCACATTGAACAGGGTCATGTCGACTCACCCTTAGAACACATTTCATGTCTTTAAAAAGGAGCTCGCGGACAAAAAGTCAGAGAGGAGATGATCGGGTGTCCAATAAATGCAACCTAGTCTTTACTCCAGAATTGAATTTACTAAGAGACCTCGTTTTGACTCGATAGTTACTTGTTATTATTCAACTCAAGGAAAAGCCGACTCAAGCACCGCCTTCTTTATCCCTACTTCATACTCAGCCCTCTCTAACGTTATAGGGGCAGATATCTGATGAACAGCATAATTACCACGAGGCTCTGGCCCATTTCGCCTACTTTCGGATAAAGCAGACTTGACCCATTCAAACAGATAGACGTAACGACTGACGGTCTGGCGACACAAGTTCGCCTTACGCGCCACCAAACCAATCGTGAGCTCCTGATTTTTGCGTAACAGAAACAGACAGGCGCGGATAATTCGGCGAGTGGTCTTCGTCCGACGAAGGTTATGAGTTCTTCTGGCCGCTCTACGCTGCCTTTCCTGTAAACTTAATCCACTATCCAACCTCATCACACCTCGCTGGCAATCTGACCGAGCACAATATTTATCCCAGGTCCAACGAGAGACGCTTTTTACCACCGCTAATACCTCACTGCATGGCAAAGACGGCTTACCCACCAAATTGGCATTATTGACATGTGCAAAGCTCTCTACACGGCATTTAAAATTCGTATAGCTGCCCTTTTCCCTTTCTTCGTCGACGATGTCATAAGCGAACCGGCGGGTACGTTCAAACAAAGTACAATTCCGGGAATAAGAAACGTCACGCTCTTGACGAAGCCACGGCCGCGTACTCTCCAGTTCCAGCGAATCCGCTAACTCGTTAAGTTCATAGACACTGCGGTGAAGTTCGGTTGTTTGCCACCAAGGATGAAAGGGCGTTTTGGCAACAGGCCCTGAATAACTCAAGTCCGCCTCCAGTCGCAAGGCTAACGCGCGATAAATGGCTTTGAGGTACTGAATGGGTTTGGAGCGAGCCTGATCACTGGTGCAAACAGGTACAATGGCATAAAAAAGGTGGGCTTTATTACTGGTACGGTTTCGGACAATCATATTGGGGGGCGGCAACCCTTCATCTTGCCAAATGTAGGGATTGGGGAAAGCTCGGTGTTCATGATCAATATCGAAAACCATCCACGCCTGCATCTCTTTTCGATTGACCTGCATATAGGGCCATCTGACGGCGTAGTTTCGAGGTCGAATTAGCATCGCGGTTTTGTTGTCACTGCACCTCGACAAATAAGGCGCTTCCTCAAGCAGCCGGCTCAAACACGACATAGACGAAGACGCAGCGTATTCAGAATGAGCCGTCATCGGCTCGCCCTCACCGTCCCTTGTCCACGTTGACTTCCAGACTCGCTCTGGATAAACACCCTTTCCAAGGCCTCGTACGTTACGACCGAGTTGACGCTCTTAGTGGCGCCCAATAAGCCTGTCGAACCAGATGAATCCTTTCCATTCAGGCGTTCAATTGCTAAGTGTTCGTCATTTCCCCTCACCCCGCTTTTCACATGACAGCGGAATGCATCACGCCATTGGTCTTCGCTCACTACCGCTAGATAGAAGACCGCTTCTTGGCTTGTTTGAAGCACCTTACCGCCTATGACCGCCCACTCATGATTCTTCATCACGTTTTCCTTGGCTAACAGGCTCTCCTTTGGGAGCAGCCAATGACGTTATTCAGGCTAAGGACAACGCGTTAAAGCCAACGCTGTCTGACTCTTTGCATTCGCTTTTCAAGACCGAATAAACGAATTCGCAGCCGGACTTGTTCAAACACCCGATTCGAATGCCTTAATTGATACGTTAACCTCATCCACTCAACCAATAATGGCGAAAGTTGACGGTTACATAACTCGCGTCGGATGCGCCTGATATAGCGAAGGCCTCTTCGCTTATCTTCCTCTGTTAATCCATGACCAGACCTTTCAGAAGATGGCTTATGATCCGGAGCAATGAGCATCACCCCTCCGAATGAATACTTGAAACTGATATACCACTAGCGCCCACCTTTCCGCCCTATCGCTTTGAGCAGACCAACACCTTGATTCAGTTTTTCCAAACTATTGAGGAGCAAAACCTGACCGCTGATATTCGCGTGTACGGTCTGAACAATCTCGTATTTCTGTGCCCGAGTAAGCCTAGGCTTTCCTGCATACTCCAAAGCCATTCGAGACAACTCACCCGAATGGGTCGAGCTCTCTAGTGCGCACAAAACAAAGGCATCATCCGTAGTGTTGGGCGGTATATAAGCGGTGACCACCCCAAGTCCAAGAAGTAAGCTGTTTACAATAATGTGATTACCGCTCACTTTGGCGAGAGTGATGGCTTCAACACAACTCAGGACATGAGGCTGATCAGGATTAAGTTTATTCCGCAGCATGGTCGGACTCATCCCTATGACCTCTGCCAGCCTAGCCATATTCTCTGACCTAGCGAACACGCAACACGCCTCATTAAAGGCTCCTTGTTTTGTGCGAGAAAATTCGCCTATTGAGTCAATTCCATTCATAACCAATACTCAATTGAAGAAAAGTGAAAAAAGAAGCCCAACCAAGAACATTGAACCCCAACGGGCAACGCTCTTTGGTCGAAATAAGGGAAGATAAACGCATGAGCGACTAACCCATTCTCTCCATCGTTTCACGAGTTGCCATTTCTAACAGCATGACCATATTGATTAGCGGGGTTTCTTTACCTTTTGCTTTAGTTTTAATAGGTAAGCGACCATCAGCTACCCAATCCATGATGGTGCGTTTCGGCATTCCGGAGAACTGAGAGTATTGGTCGTACGTCATGAAAGGCGTATTTAGGACTACTTGATATGAGAGCATAATGATATCCTGTTAAGTTATTAAATGCTTTATAACGGTCTAGTGAGCTGCACCTCGCTAGTCATTGATTTGAATTTTAAGTGATCAATTGAATGACTGTCAATAGAAAAATAGAACCATTTGAATACATTGGTGGGCGTGACTTTACATCTAAAGTCGTAAAAATAATGAATCTAGAACGTTACAATCAGTTAACTGAAGTTCTTGGCGTAAACAAGGGTACGATTTCGACTTGGCACACTCGCAACATGACACCATTTGAATTAGCGGTACGCATTCATTTGAGTGAGGGAGTGTCTTTGAAGTGGCTTCTGTTAGATGAAGGAGAGCCTTTTCCTGAGCAGAACGCACAAGATCACGTATCCAAGAAGAATGAGGCTAAAACTCTTTTCGATATCGACTGTTTTTCTATTGACGACGGTAAATTGGTTGAGAAAGGGATACTTACATTCGATAAAGCTCTTCTAGATGAGTTAGGTGTGAGTAATGTAATAGCAATCAAAGATGGAACTACTACGTTCCTTATAAATAAAGAATCTCACCAAGCAGTAAGCGGTACATACCTAGTTGATATGGACGGCCTCCTCTCGCTAAACGACATCCAGCGCTTACCAGGCAAAAAGCTAGCAATCAGCTTTAACGGTTCGATTCTAACCGTCGAAGAAGATGAAGTAAGTGTTGTAGGTAAAGTCGCGTTAGTGATAGAAAAGCGTTAACTGTTGCACTCATCTGTTTGAGAGCACTGCAGCTAATTTGATTAATAGCGTCACCGATACTTAACGAGCCTCTTATCACCCTACCCTCGTGGGGAGTGGCACTTGCAAAGAAAAAGACGGCCTTATGGCAGTCTTCTTCTTTGGCTCAATGTTGTCGGATAGGCGACACTCGTTGCCGAGTGCCACCCTCCTAAGAACCGTACGTGCAACTTTCACTGCATACGGCTCAAGCCTCCGCTAAGGCGTATTACGTTACCCAGCAACCTAGATAGCAGTCAAAGCAGGATCAAACCAAGAGTGACGGCTTTCCTTTTTCGGTTTCCTCTTTGCCAAGTAATCTTGGTGCTGAGGATCGAACGGTGTAGCCGCACTTCGGATCTTCACATGTCTTTTAATTGGCGTTTTCGCTATTTGAGCCAAGTTGTAGTGACAGTCCATATTCGCAATTTTCTGCCAACCATGAAATTGCCAACCACCACTTCTGTTCATGTAGTGTTTGCGCCTTACCCAGTCTTTTGATTTAGTAGGATGGCGTCTTACCGCCCATCGCCACAGTAGCCAGAAGATTTGATGACCGAGATAACCGAAAGTACGTTTTGCAACGCAGTGGCGATAATAATTCGCCCAACCCTTCAGTTTAGGGTTCAATAGTCTGATAAGATCATTGACTGGCATTGTTGCGTGCTTCTTAATGAGTTCGCGCAAGTTTCCCAAGAAGGAGAGAACGTTAGTTTTACTCGGTTTGATGAGCAGTTTTCCTTTGTACTTCCTGAGGTTAAAGCCCAGAAAATCAAAGCCATCATCTATATGAGTAAGGTGCGTTTTCTCTTCAGAGAGTGCCAACCCTCTCTCTTTTAGAAAATCAATCAGTCGTGGTTTGACTTCGTTAACAAGAACATCTTTTGATGAACCCGTTATCACAAAATCATCCGCATAACCTATAAAGTTAACTCGTTCTCCCGATTTCTTAGCCACTTCTTTTACGAGTCTTTCTAAACCCGCAAGTGTCAGTAACATAAGCGTTGGGGAGATAATTCCGCCTTGCGGAGTTCCTTCCGAAGTTCGGTAGAACAAGCCCTTATCGATATAGCCTGAGCCTAACCACTGCTTCAGCATCCTTTTGTCTATTTGAACATGTTCAAGTAGCCATTCATGCCCGATCATGTCAAAGCAAGCCTTAATGTCACCCTCTAAAACCCAACGACCTGAACGCTTAAGACACAGGCATTTGAAGCATTGTTGAATTGCATCTGCCGTACTGCGGTTAGGGCGAAAACCGTAGCTATTTGGATCTGCTACTGTTTCCGAAATTGGCTCCAAAGCAAGCAGATACAACGCTTGTTGCGCTCCATCTATCATACATGGAATGCCTAGAGGTCTGAGTTTGCCATTCTTTTTCGGGATGTAGACGCGTCTGAGAGGTTTAGCTCGATAGCCTTTTCGATTCAATTGATTCACAGCGGTCATTCGACGAGCATCCGTATTCCAGATGACACCATCTATTCCAGGAGTGTTACTGCCTTTATTTTGGGACACTCGCTTCACAGCCAGTAATTTAGCTGCTCTGGAGTGCGTTAAGACCCACTGCAAAGCTTTTGCTTTACTGTGTTTTCCCTCTCGGGTTGCTTTT
This sequence comes from Vibrio sp. 10N.261.52.C11, assembly GCF_041471405.1. Lineage (NCBI taxonomy): Bacteria > Pseudomonadati > Pseudomonadota > Gammaproteobacteria > Vibrionales > Vibrionaceae > Vibrio > Vibrio sp. 10N.261.52.C11. Next base: position 7,569 of record NZ_JBFROI010000110.1, on the reverse strand, counting down.
GCAATGCGCATTTGAAGCTTTAACACGTGCGACTCGACGGCTTTCCAATCGATGGATTGCCACTGAGTGCCATTAGGAGAGGCACTAACTTCTGATGAAGTCACCATTTGCGTTTCCCCTTGAACAAAGTTCTTCAAATCATCTTGCAACGGGAGACCAGTTAGAAGTCAGCTCGCTTTCGCGCCAGATGTAAACCTGTATCCACTTCATTACAAAGCGACATTTGCTTTTTCTAACCTCCTTTACCTGCACACCTATCGGCAATCTTCGCAGACTACTTTCCCAAAGGGAGATATACAGGCTTACCCTGTTCCGTATGTTGCGTACAATATCAGGTTAGATGCCCACTATAGTGCGGAGAGTACAACGATCACGAAAGAGTACTGTCCAACTTCTTTCCGACTCTCATTGCCGTTTTGGCCACAGCGTATTAACCACTTCCGCTGCTTCATCGCATAACGCGCCTTACGTGGATTCACTTACGTTCATCATACTGACACCCTAGCACTTACCCGATTTGTGGTTATCAGGAAGAACGTCCTCTCACGATTCAGTTCCCACTCGGTTTAATAACCGAGTTTCGTTACATTGTCGGATTCGCTGCTTTATTCAGAATCCTAGGGTCATCTGGTGATACAGATGGTTCACTCTTATCGTGGTGAACAACGCTTCATACGACTTCAGGTCGCACGGACATAAGCGCGTTAGAGCTGGTGCGCTAAACAGTTAGATTCGAATAAGTTGAATTTAGGTAAAATCTAGTTTGTTACAGTCTACGAATTAGACCCTTATTTACTTAGACTGACTGGACAGCTGATTGCTACCTATTCTCGAATAGCTCTGTATATATAAATTTTTCCATAAGACTTATAATTCCACCTTTGAATAAATTCAGTAACCATTGAGGTGAAAAGCTATCTGGTATGAGTGATCGTATTATTCAGGCTCGCAGGGCTTTGATCTTAGAGCAAATAGCAGGAAATTCCTCTGCTAAACCGTTATTTAGGCATATAAATAAGCTTGGCTTTTCAGCAGAAGCTCGAACACTAGCAATAGCGGTTATGAAGGTAGAGTCTACTGCTAGGCCATGGTGGTTTAGGCTAGTTGAATCCACAGTAGCAATGGTATCAGCCGTTCTCTCATTGTTAACAGGACATCTACCAAGAAATTATACTGTTGGCCCTCTTCAGGTGGGGATAAAGACATCCTTAGAATGGACCAACTCAGAACTGACTTCATTCAATTACATTCGGCGACTCTGTCTTTTGTTGCAAGCTAAAGGTAGTTTACGGATATTTAGGTGTGGTTATAGATTTCATCTACGGTCTATTAGAGCGGGCAAAACTTCATTGGTTGAATTCAGTGAATTTTACAATGGTAAGCAATCTATAAAGAACTGTTCGGTACCGTACCATGAAGCTCTATTGGTAGCCATTGAATCCATAAAAGGAGCGCCAATAATCGAGATCACTCGTAATGATAACCGATTAAATATCATGCAAACTGACAATGGAAAAGACTCAGCTCTAGCCATAGAGAAAGCAGTGAAAAAGAGGTTGTCTTCGATACAAGAAAGTAGTGAAGATGGAGAATTAATTTCTGCCGTGGTTGTACTTTGCAGTAATAAGACTCGCAAGGTCATTCATTCAATATATGTCGGACCAAATGTGGAACAGCAACCGGCTCTTCAGCAGAGACGATTGGTAGGGTCGATCCTAAAGGTACCTTTATACACATGTTATATCGATCAATTCAAACCGACTATCAATGAGACTTTCAATGATAGGCCCATACAAGTCATATCAGATGGGCAGGTGTTACAGCCCAGAAATGCAGACCATAAATATCGAGGCCCTGTGACCGTGCAATATTCTTTTGCCTATTCAATTAATACAGTAGCCTTGCAGATACTAGAAAAGCTTAAGGTCGAAAGGTTCATTTCATATCTAAGAAAGTCAGGAGTGCATATCCCTCTGCCCAATAGTCCGTTGCTTGCGCTTGGGGCTGTACACCTAACTATCTGGGAGGTACTTGCACTCTTTTCTCCAATTATGACTGGAGGATACCTGAGCTGGGTTGCTAATGGTGATTCTCGTCAGATTTCCCCGCTCAACAATGGGGCCAGAGTCTCAAGTCGAAGCACAATAAACACTATGAGGACATTGCTAAAGGAAACAGCGGTGAATGGTACTGCTGGATACCTGCTAAATAAGGACCCTCATTCTCTTGGAGGAAAGACAGGCACAAGTGAGAAGAACCGAGACCTGTGGTTTGTCGGTGCTATCGATGAGGATACTTACGGTGCAGTTTGGATTGGAAGACACGATGGACAACCACTCGTGGCAATCGATCATATCCCTATCTCTGCTTCGCGATTTGCTGTCCCTATGTGGTCAGACGTAGTCAATGCATACAAAAAATCTACTTAGGTAGGTTCGGTTGAGTACTCACCTGACCTAGATTTCTATCCTTCCCGACTAAAAGATGCGACAAGCTTTTTGAGGCACCAAGCGAGAACTGCAAAAATAATTGCGGCCACTAGGCTATTCATAATGTCCTTAGGGGCCAAATAGTTAGTTACTGCTGAAGTGTCGATATCAAACAAAATAGGAGCAAGGAGAGCACCAAAGAAACCACCAACCGTAAAAATCACAGCGACCATGATGTAAAGAGTATATAGCTTTGCTTTTTGCTTAGTGTAGTTTGGACTTATCAACTCTGGGTTATAGTAATCAGGCCAAACGAGGCAGAAGGCAGAAAAGAATCCTACCGATGCACCAACAAGCTTAATATTCTCAGTATACCCCAAATAGAGAGCTGTTAACCCCGCCAAAAGGCTGGTAATAATTGGGATTGAACTCCTGAATAAAGCCCCTAAAAATGATACGTCCTCATCCAACCCGTCTATAAGGCGCTCGTAGTGAAAATACCTCTTGGGCATGATTTTTTTCTGGGCCTTTAAGAGACCCATAGTGACGAGTGAAAACAAAAATATAAGTAGTAAGCTAAAACTTAGGTTATCCACAGTGACTTAATCCTTCCTTACGTGTTTAAATGCCTTAGTCCCTAAGGGGAATCCTTGCATGGTTTATACTCAACATTTCTTTTGATGTTTTCAAATTTGCCACTATGGTGATGAGTCAGTGGCACAAGTAAGCATCAAGGCGTCTAACCTCGGTTTTCCGATTATGTTGTTCATCGACCTTATAAATCTAGAACTTTAAAGTTGGCAAACTTCTGTCCACAAGTGTTTCAGGTAAGAAAAAGTATATCACGTTTATGAAATTCCTAGCTAGAAAGTGCCAAAGGTAACATTTCAACCTATCAATATTCTGGACAAAACTGTGTCAGCTATATTACTAAATTAGGATGTAACGGGTTAGCTCACGTATGAAAAAATTAACGCTTTGCTAAGTTGCAGCTAATATCCACCAAACCCAAACAAAGTCACTGTAATCACAGAACATAACCAAACTAATAGTGCATAACGTATGGCGTCAATTTAAGTAAATTGTTAGCTGCTTTTCTTTCGTTTACACCTGATGATTTTCGTTATACTTTCAGGCATTAATCGCCCTATTTTAAGGTCTTTTTTCCCCAGAAAGGCAAGCTCACCACTACATCCTTCGACCATTCTTCTACTTTGCTTTACTAACTCAATTATCTCTTCTACATCATTACTATCATTTTTTGTTAAATAGCATGGGTGAACCATCGACAAACCTGCCATTAAGGGCAAAATTTTCATTTTTGCTTCATCAAGACCATTTAATAAAAACTTACTCTGAATACCATGTAACTTACTTAATCCCTCCTCAAAAACTAAATATGCATCCTCTACTTTTGTTGAATCATCAATAGTCTGTTTATTTTCAAGCGCCCATTCATATATTGCTAATGAATGAGATAACTCTTTGAGTATTTCAATTGATTCAATATAGAGATCATAACGTTTATCCCACCATTTTTGAGATATATACTTTCTGTGAGCAAACCAATAAGCAACCAATCCGCCAATAAAGCCCATTACTAGTTTATCTAATATAGATTCCATTTTGTTTATAAATTCCACTTAAGTGCATACTGAGCAGCTAACTCTTATAGACGGAATTATTCCGTATTTGCATTCCATCTATATTGCTGTCATTCACTATGAAACTCAACAGATATCAACATGTTGTGTGAATCGGAAGAGAGTTTCGGGGTAGAACTACGGAAAGTTTCCGTAATAAGTGCCCAAAGTACGGATTAGATTAATCTGGTCTATTCCTGTGCTGTCTAGATGGTCAGTTTGGCGGAGCTAAGACGTTTCGGCGCACTTTAGAGCTAGGAAGAGCCAACTGTCTCTCGTCAATTCAACCCAATTTGTTGCGAACTTTTAGTAAAAAAGAGCCAGCACAGCTAGTTCTGGCTCAGCATTGGAGATCAAGTTACGTTGATAAGTGGCCTTTTCTCATTGTTGAGGATTTACTAGGCTTTAACCCTGGTGTATTTCCTGGAGTTTTTTTATTGTCACGTCGACGTTGAGCTGCTTTCCTGTTGATTTAGCGATTGGTTTTGGACCCGGTCTCAAACTCATTACTATATCCTAACTATTATTAAGGTTATTTCTCATTCACGATCTGTGGGCAACATGGTTTTTTTCTAGGCATGAACAAAAACAAACATAATGTGAGTTTCAATTGCTGAAACACGTTTGGGGTGAAAGAAATCCAATCCCGCCTGAGTGTAAAAGACTAATACGAATGGCAAAAAGTCGAGAACTTAGCATTAGTGAAGATTGGGTACAGTTCAAAATGTTGTACGACAGTATGGAATTGCCGACGGGCCAAGTGGTGAGGCCACAACAAATATTGTCAGGGATTGTGTTATTAGGGGTTCAGTCTGAATTAGAGATTAAAACGTCTACGCACTTGCTAGGGCGATAGCCAACATGAATAAATTGGATTAGAAAAGTATGGGTTTGCTCAGGCGAGTTCAAATACTAGTTAACAGTGACTAACAAGGTACGATTACCTGTTGGTAAAGTGACTTCGACTGGAACAATGAAATTCCTTGTTTAAGTGCCAGTCCTCCTTTTTGGTCAATATCAAGGAGAAAGAAGCCGGACTCATTGAGTTCGGCTTCTTTATAATTATATATGTCAATTTTTCAGATCAAAATGGTACTTTTCCGTACTTGTTTTTGAGTTTAATAAAGACAAAGCACACTCAGGCTCTAAAGGCTCGCGACCAGTGATGAGCTTGCACAAACCTACTAAAAGAAACTGAAGGATAAATGAGCCCCCACCGACAACCGGTACCAACCAAATGAAAGGGAAGTACACCTGATTCCAGAGGCAAGCCAAATACAACCCTACCCCCACTAAAAGCAACAAGAACTTTATAACCTTAATAGCGCCAGCGAAAGACGAGGCTACTCGATTCTTGGCCTTATCTCGACTGTAATCGTCAGAGATTGTAGCTCTAAGTTGCTTTTTCTCCTCAATTGTCAACTCTAGGAAGCCATCTTTAATATTGGACATAAGGTTTAAATCATAAAGATATGTATCAAACCTCTTTAAAACCACTGCGATTACTATAACAGGATTTGAATACTTGTAACTTGCCATTGTAAAGAGCGCAACTGACAAATATAAGGAACCTAATAAATGAATCAAGACAATCGCTGTCTCTAAATTAAGTATCTCTAAGAACGGATAAAATATGCTAACAATGTCTTTCATAATTTCAAACTAATCAATAATTAAGGATTAAATGTGCCTCTAGAGACAAGATAGGCACATTTAACTTCTGCCACATGCATTCCAGTAGTAAGTAAGCACCATTTAGCAATAGCGTAACACGCCAACATTGAAATACAGATAGCTAACGGCACGTACCAGACGTACACGAACGCAATTGAAGATGTGTAGTTTGTTACTTGTTCCCATGCAAGAAACAGGGTGCAAATAGCACTAAGCCAGCTTACAGATTTTTGAAGGTTTGATGATAAAGAATAATACAAATTTGCTAGGCGTACGTTTACTTTTTCAGGTGAGTAATACCCTTCGAACTTACGGAAAAAGAACTCATACTGTTCAGAGTCCAACTCCCGAATATTAGTAATTTTACGACTGACCCCCATAGAAGCTAAAAGTTGTATTTTTACCTTCTTAATTGTTTCTGTAGCAGCAAAATCTGAAAGCATAAAAACAAAAGAAAAGAACAAAATTGTGATTGTAGCAATTAACGCGAGTCCAAAACTAAAAACAGGGAGGGCCCACCACAGTAATACTTCCACTCTATATACATCCAACATAACTGATTACCATGAAGGGTACCACGATGCCATTGATATAGAAACTGTTAGCACAACAACCATCCAATTATCAGGACCATTATAGATACATGATTTCAGCCAATTTTGAGAAAAACATCACGGAGAAACACTACCTAAGGCGACTTATAAAATATATGATCGTGAATGAAGAAAGAAAACCGTATAGATCTTCCTTTAATCTAACCATTTTTCTAGTTAGACATAGACCTTCTGAGCTTGTCACTTTGGGCAAAAAGTAAAAATAGAGTAAAGCAGATGATGGCAAGTCCTAAAGATATTCCTAGTATTAATAAGCTTTCTTCACATATTAGAGGTAAGGCTATTGATAAAAAAGCGAGCAGGACAACAAATAGTTCACATCCTCCCCCGAAAATAGGATGCTGATGACGAAATACTGCCCATTGATAAACCATTGTTGCTAACCTCCTTGTGGCTTAGCTTAATTACTCTCTTAAGTTAAAAATACGTTAAGGAAAACTTTGATCTCATTTTAGACTAGGAAATCAGCTTAGGTAAGTAACGTCCGATATACTCCTCTATTATGGCTTTGTTGCGTAATTCAGTGGAACTAAATCCAGAACCTACGATCTGATCAGCTACATTCACTCCCTCTCGTAGCCCTATGCCTAAACCTCGTTATAAAACAACCAACTGGAAGCAATACAATCAATCACTCATTAACCGTGGCTCTCTGACCTTTTGGATTGATGAAGAGGCGATAAGCGGCTGGGCGCAAAGCAAACAGAATAAGCGTGGGAGACCACGTCGGTTCAGTGATTTAGCTATTACGACAGCACTCATGGTGAAACGAGTTTTTTCTATGCCACTGAGAGCGCTGCAAGGATTTATCGACTCGATATTTAGGTTAGCCCATGTGCCGCTAAGTTGTCCGCATTACACCTGCATCAGCCGTAGAGCCAAGCAAGTTGAGGTCTCATTTAAGACTAAAACGAGAGGAGCGATACAACACCTAGCCATTGATGCAACTGGCCTTAAGGTTTATGGCGAAGGTGAATGGAAAGTCAAAAAACACGGGACGGATGGCAAGCCTAGAGTCTGGCGAAAGCTTCATATTGCAGTTGATACAAGCACTCATGAGATCATTGCCGCCGAGCTAAGTTTATCAACGGTTACAGATGGTGAAGTACTCCCGAACCTACTGAAACAAACACGTCGAAGTATCCTTGAGGTGTCTGGTGATGGCGCTTACGACACAAGAGCGTGTCGCGCTGCTATTAAGATTAAGGG
>NZ_JBFROI010000109.1:0-21450 GCF_041471405.1 Vibrio sp. 10N.261.52.C11 | reverse complement strand
TCGCCATTGAAGTTTTCGTTTGGCGCAAAGGTGTAAGTCCCGTTGCCGTTGTCGGTCAGGATACCGTCGCCACCATCGTAGGTCACACCTTCAACCGTTAGGTTGTCACCTTCAATGTCTGTCGCACCAGAAAGGAGGTCAGCGTCGGTGAATACAAGAGTTCCGTCTTCCTCGATTTCAAACGTTTTATCTTCAGGAACAGGCGCGTCATTAATCGGGCGTACCGTTAAATCAATTGCGCTGCTAATCGTTTCTTGGCCGTCACTGATGTCGAAAGTAAGGTCAAGTTCACCATTAAAATCAGCTGAAGGAACAACGGTGAAAGTACCATCACCATTGTCTTGAACTGTTGCATCATCACCAACTTGAACGTTAGAAGCAACAAGCTCGTCCCCATCTACATCACTTGCGTATTCGAGTAATTGTTCTTGAGTGAATGTTATGGAGCCATCTTCATCCATGATGTAAGCCAGATCTTGTTCAGCTTCTGGCGCATCATTTTCACTTTCCACTTTGATTTTAAACGTTTCGCTTACCGTTTCAGAATCAAAGTCATCCTCTACTTCGCTAATGGTCTCTTCGTCAGAAGCTTGAACATCAACTGCAAACGTCTCTTCTACTGTTTGTGAATCTAGCTCATCACCAACTTGTTGGTCACCCGACTCTGAAGATGTCGCACTCGGCGCTGCTGAAGTACGCGCAGCTTGGCCTTGTTCTTCATTACCTTCAGCGTCTACACCACCTGTCGCAGCCTCTGCGATATCACCACCTACAGCTTGTGCGCCCGCTCCAGCACCGCCACCACTGCCAGCAGCGTTATCCGAGCCAGCTTCAGAAGCGGCTCCACCAACTACATTGGATTGTGCAGCGTCTGAATCTCCATCACTTTCTGGCGTCTCTTCTTGCACAGCCGCACCAGAAGCAGAGGCATCTTCAGCATTACCTGCACCACTCGGATTTTCGTCTAAAGCCTGGTTAACTTCGTCTGCCGCATCCGCATTTTCAGCACCCGTCGCTATTGTCGACGCAATCGTGTTTTGTTGATTTTGTTGATTCTGCTGTTGGGAGGGCGTACCCGCGTCGTTCGTGTCCGTTTGTTCTACCGCGTCATTGAGATCTTCATTTTGGTTGTTTTGGTTATTTTCGCCTGCCATTACAGCCTCCGTTGCTACTAGCTAACTGATCGTATTTAGAGGCATTAAAGGACACCATTTTGAAAAACCAAGTTTTTATACAACATTTTTCATATTTTTCTTTTTATACATAAAGAATCAAAAAAAATTTGAAAACTACCTTTAAACATCCTTAGTTATTGTGATTAAAGCAATTACGGCGGTGGAATGATGATAGACATGACGAATTTGTTGCGCTCGGTCGACAACAACCACAAAGGGCTGCAATTGCTATTAGGCGACTTTTACAATGACTTTTCTGACGCAGCCCTAAATATAGAAGCGCTTCATAAAGGTAATCGTTTTGATGAACTCAACAGTTACTCAAAACGATTGAAGACCATCTTAACGTTGCTTTGCGACCAAGACCTTCCGCCAAAAATGGCCAAATTGGAACACTTGAGTAGACACGAGTTTCCTGCGCCGGAAGATCTAATAGAGGATGTAAAAACTGAATTGCACAACGTCAATCGACAAATCAACCACTTGTTGGATATTAAGGAAGTAATAGATGGCAAGTAACCGAGGTCAGTCATGAGCAATAACCAAATAGAACATCACCTCAGAAAAGCACTTGTTTCCAATAACGAGGCTTCTAAGGTCACAGCTGATGACACTATTGTGCTTGCTAGTGCCATGACCAGCGTTCACAAAACGTTGCTCATTATATTCTTGCTCGCTTTGGTCGCTATTGCGGTGGCGTCACAAGCACGTATCGATATTGTTGTTTCTGTACGTGGCGAACTGCTATTGGAATCGGATGTTGAGAAAGTTCAGCATTTAGAAGGCGGGATATTAGAAGAATTATTAGTCAGAAAAGGGGAAGTCGTTTATGAGGGCCAACCTATCGCTCGAATACGCTCACTTGACCGTAACACTCAACTTGATACCGTCAATACTGAAATTATTCAGATAGAGCTCGATAAGATTCGTTATGAAAGCTTACGCGACATGATAGAGCCTAACTTCGACGCTTTCATTGAGAAATACCCTGAGCAAGTTCAGGTCAACATGAATACCTGGAGACAAGAATTCTCTAAAAACCGTTCAAATGAAGAACTCATTACACACGATATTAAGCACAAGAACTCGTTGATCAGTTCAATGTTAAAGCGTCGCAAAAGTTCAGAGAATCAACTCTCTCTGATACGTAAGCAGCTCAACATCAAAAACACCCTCTATAAAGAAGAGATGGCGTCTTATGTCGACGTTCTTAACATGAAAGTACAAGAGTCGAATATGGTGCGTGAGATTGAGAACCTTGACGAATCTGTGATGAATGAGCGTTTCCAACTCGACAAACTGGAAAAGCAACACCGTGACTTGGTTGAGAATCGAAACTCTGAGTACCAAGCACAAATCATTCAAGCGAACAAAGACCTCAAGCTAAAGCGAATCTTACAACCGCAGCATTCCGACAAGGTTGATCGCCTAGTCGTCTACTCGCCAGTCGATGGTGTGGTCGATAAACTTCACTTCAATTTCCGTTCTGCTGTGATTCCGCCAGGAGAAAGTATCGCCGATATTGCCCCAATAAATAATTCGTTACACGGTGAAGCGAAGATCCCACGTAAAGACATGGGATTTGTCGAAATTGGTCAGGCAGTGAAAGTAAAAATGGATACCTATAACTTTGCAAAATACGGGTTTGTTGAGGGAACCATCGCCTCAATCAGCCGTTCATCATACGAAGAAGAAGACGCTGAATTCTATTTAGCTGAGATTGAAATTGACCGAAACTTTCTTGAACGAGGAGGCACTCAATACAAGTTATCACCTTACATGGAGTTTACCGCTGATGTGAAAACAGGCTCGCGTCGCGTGATCGAATACGCTGCGAAACCGGTGATGTCAGCCATCGAGGATGCTTTCGATGAGAGATAATCAATGAGCGGTAAACCTTCGTACAATATTTCCATACCCGCCCTACGTCTAAGCATACTATTTAGTGTGGTATTGGCTGCGCTCGCTTTCTATTTATACTGTTCTTGGTCAAAAATAGATTCAGTCGCACAAGTGCAAAGCGCCCCACTGCTCATACAAGCCCAGAAGCTTAATCAGACCATAGAACAAGATATTCAAACTCTGCAACAGTGTTTAAGTACCAACACTTGCGGCACTAACCAATTCAACCTGGTTAACTTGAAGCTAGAAATTGATGAATTTCGCTCTTTAGCCTCGTTGAACAAAACCGAGTTCAGCTTGGTTGGGGCAACTGAATACACACAACTGGAATTGGCGATTAATCGTTTCTCCGATAGCGCAAAAACACGTAACGACGTATTAGGCTTGTACCTTTCATTGACCAATAACTATCTGCAGATGGACGACAACTATCGCACCATGTTTAACAACCATGCAAATGACTTAATGTCAGAAAAAAACGAGTTCTTTATCTGGTTGTTTATGGTGGTCGTGATATTGGCTGTGATTACGATTCTATCCAACTCAGTTGCTATGTTGAAGCTAAAGAAATCCAGTTCTAACGAACGCGAAATCGACTATGAATTCGATGCCCTGTATCAAGAGCTGAAGCAGCTAGATTTACAACGTCTTGAAGAGCTTCTTAATGAAGTTAGCATCAACCCCAAGCAGCGTCAGATTTACTCTCATCTCAAACTTATTTTCAGTAAATTAGAAGACCAAAAGCGCAATAACGATCTCTACAAACAGTTGTATGCGCTGATCGGTTATGAGATTCGCGGAATTACAAACACCATCAACGGTGGCGTCCAATATCTGGTTCAAGAAACCGATGAAAACGGCGTGTTGATGGCGAACGATATTACCTCTGCGTGTAGCACACTATCTGAGTTAGCAGAAAACTATAATCGCTTGATATCACAGGGTACGGAAAGCAAGTCGAAAGAGTTCTCTTTACTGAGTGTGTTATCTGAATTAATGATTCATATCAGTGCCAAAGTACAACGTAATGAAAGCCAACTTGACTGTTTTATCTCTGACAACTTACCCAATCGTGTAGAAGGTCAATCCACCAGCTTGTTCTGGATATTGTTCCTGCAGCTTTCCAATGCCATTCAACTCAAATCAAATAAGAAACTGTTTGTAACGATTGAATCGGGTGCGGCTTCAGACATGGAAAATACCCGTGTCACCATCAACCTCAACTTCTTATCAACACTGGATGTTTCTGTTGCCAAGCTCAACAAACTCCATTGGAGCGCACACAAAGACCATACAGCCAGCACAGATGACTTAGCGAAAAGCGTTCTGAAGGATTACGGATATTACGAGAGCCACTGGTTCCAGTCAGGGGCTCAGGAACGTTTTCAGATCGAGCTTGATCTTAAGGCTAAGAACTTCCACACAGAGAAAACTCGCTTTGATGGCAAGCGTTTACTCTTGTGTGCTAATACTCAAGTTCGCATCGATGTGATGAAGAAAATGCTCAGTAACTTGGGGCTTGATATCACCGAGATTCGCACTGCAAATGAGCTTTTCTCAGCGGCGAAAACGTTCGGTGATTACGATGCGATTATGCTCACCGATACCTTTGAACCCAACAAGCTGCCGTCGTTGAGCAAGACGGTGAAATCTCAGCTTAAGAACCACCCAAATACCAAGTTACTGTTGTCAGTGACCAACACTCAGCAAGCACAAGAGTGTCATAGCTTCGTCGACAAAATCATCAACGCTCCTGCTATCCCTTACGAGTTCATTCCAAACCTACTCACCATTATGGAAGCGGAAGCATCGGAAGAACAGATGGAAAACAGCTCATTCCTTATCGTAGAGGATGACCGAGTTCAACAAATTTTACTGAAACGAATCTTGACCAAACAAGAATATGAACCAGACATGGTTGGCGATGGCGCCGATGCCGTGAAGCACTTTATGAACAAGCGTTCTGACATCATCTTCATGGATTGCATCATGCCGGGTATGGGTGGCATCGAAGCCACAAAACGCATTCGCCAATTCGAACAAGAAAACGAGAAAAACCCTTGTACCATCATAGGTGCAACCGCATTGACCAGCAGTAACGAACACCAGGCTTGTATTGAGGCCGGAATGGATTACGTAATCAGCAAACCTTATAAAAGCGACCAAATCATCAAGGTGATCAACAAGTATGTGGCGGTACAAAAACTTAACTAGCAGCATCATAGCTGCGCTTACATTAAGCACGACACCTTCAGCATCGGCGACTACCCTGCTTGAGGCGGTAGAACTCGGTCTGCAGAACAGCCTTTCTCTTCGGGCGAGTGATAAAGGGGTCGAAGAGAACGAGTACAACATTGGTATCAGCCGCTCAAAATTTCTTCCTTCCCTCAATGGTGCTGCCGATACCACATGGAATGAAAATGAAACCTTGCTATCAAGTGTGCCTGATGAAACTTCAAGCTATAACTCGAACAGCTACAGCCTTTCCCTTTCTCAATCGATCTTCAATCTGGGCGATATTTTCAAATATGGGACGGCAAAGCTCGACTTCAACATTGAAGAGATTAAACACGAGAACAAAATCCAAAGCACTATTTCAGAAATCGGCTCTCAATACTTTGAGTATTTGAAAAACAACGCACAAATTAAAGCGACCAAGGTAGAGCTTAAGTCGTCTGAGACGCGTGAACATCAAATGCGACGCAATGTGGAACTCGGCAATACAGCCGCCAGTGAGCTTTACGAAGTGATTGCTCAGAAAGAAGGTGTGTCGAATCGATTGAGAACCTTGCAGAAAGACCGTCGCGTCATTCTCAACGGGCTATCGATTCAGATTCAATACCCTATCACTCCGTCTCAAGATATCTACGAAAGTGTGCCTTTAAAAGAGATAAACGAAACCGAACAACGATCAATCATGGATCAAGCGTTAAAGCTCAACAACGACTTGTTAGTGGCTAAGAAAAACGTCGAGAGAAGCCGCAGAAGCTTAAAAGAGAGCGGTTCGAACTTCTTACCGACCGTATCGCTTTCAGCCAGCTATCGACACGATGACGCCAATAACTTCGACAAAACCGACATTACAGCGACAGGCGAAAGTAACTCAACCAGTGTTGGGTTAAACCTAGCAGTTCCTATCTTGTCTGGTGGCTCTGATTACTACGGCTATCAAAAATCATCGACGGCCATCGAACGTACTGAGCTGCTTTACCAAGATTCGCTTTACACCACACGTAACAGTGTGAATACCTCCGTGCTCAACATTAACGATTTCTCGCAGTCTATAAGCAGTTACGAAAACATCATTCGCGCCAACTACGCGTCTTATAAAGGGATCCAAAGAGCCTACCAATTGGGCACGCGTACTATCACCGACTTGCTGGCGGCGGAAAGTAAACTATTCAGCGCCTTAAGAGACTACGAAAGCGCACGATACGACTACATCATCGAGACCATCAAGCTTGAGCAAATTAAGGGAATACTCTCAATTCAATCTATCGAAAGCGTGATGCAATTAATGAGCGATATTGAGGGACGAGACAATCAAGATTTGGTGCCTAAACATCTTCTCTCAACGGAGTCGTTGAGGAAAGGAGGTCGCAATGCAAACTGAGCAGTTTTCGCAAAAGATCAACATGGCAGATAAGTGTTATCTGACTTTCTCAACGATAATATCGACCCTGTTTGGTTTGGTACTGCCCTTCTCCATTCTGATCATTTTTGACCGAGTGTTACCCAACCAAGCACAAGATACTCTGTTCTTATTGTTCGCGATTATCTTGATTTCTATCTTCCTCGACTATCACTTAAAAAATCAGGAAGAGAAGATTTCCTCTGTCATCATGAGGCAGTTTGAGACCAACTTAACCAATAAGGTATTTCAATCCATCTGTTTGGCGGAAATCTCTAAGTTCCGACGTTTGGAGCCAGGCGAATACCTAGAACGAATCTCAACCATTCCTGAATTGAAAACCTTCTTTGGTGGCGAATCGGTTCGAGCGCTTATCAACCTTGCCGTCAGCGTGATCACTATCCTCATCATAGGACTCATCAACATATGGGCTGGCATTATCCTTCTGATTGCCTCTGTCATCTTGGCTATTTTTGCGTGGAGCCTTTCCAAACAAAAGATTGGTAGTTTGCAGAATAAGTCAGACATCGAAGGGTTAACTACCTCCAAAATCATTGAGATCATCTCTAGCCCGCTTGATATCAAAGCTCGAAATATGGAATACCGCGTTGAAAGCCTGATGACACAAATGGTCGAAGAGCGCGAAGTTGAGAACATCAAATATGAGCAAATCGAGTCGAACTTTGGCTTGATTTTGGCGCTCATCCAACAGCTATCCATTGCTTGCGTTGTTGTGGTACTGGCAACGGCCGTTATCAATATGGAATCTAGCCAAGGCATCATGGCCGCGATCATCATGCTAACCAACCGTTATTTTGCGCCTTACCAACAAGTGATGCGCACCGCGAGCCGTTGGGAGTTAAACAAACTCCATATTCAGCGTATCGTTGACCTCCTTGAATTGGCCGCCTCTGTTAAACACCAACATGAAACAACAGAAGTAGAACGTATCTCGGTTAAGTATTCTGAAAAGCAGCGTATCGAGTTCGAACTCGGACAAGCCTATTTGCTGACAGGGAAAAGTGGTTCAGGTAAGACCCACCTCGCTAACTGTATTACGCGTCAGAACAGTGATAGCAAACTAGATATCATGATTAACGACACGCCTTTGGATGACGTCAATTACAACGTTTGGCGTAACAGTGTTCTGATGGTTGATAAGACCAGTTCGTTCGTAGAAGGGACGATTATCGATAACCTCACCTGTTTCCGCCCAAGCTTGAATAACACGGCGTTTGCACTGTGTGAAACCATGAACATCAAAGCCCAAATTGATGGGCTTCCTGCCGGTTTTTATACAGAACTCAAAGGCCATATGCGTAACCCATTCTCACGCCAAGTTGGCTACGCCCTATTATTAGTTCGCGCCCTGCTCGCCAGTAAGCGCGTATTGATATTTGATGACATCGACTGTGTGTTTGATGAGGAATTTGCACGAATGGTTCTCACCAGTACGGCTTATCGAGCCAACGACAAAATCTTGATCATCGCCAGTAATAAAATGGACAAGCTTAACCATCGCCTCAAACGCGTAAAACTTACCGGAGGTGACCAATGAGTATCTTAGTCGACTTCAATAATGTACCGCAACGTGTCTTGGATTTTGAATCCAGCGGATACGACGAACGTTACAGTCAATCGCCACTTATCCGCGGTTTGGCCTACACCTTGATAGCACTCGAATGGGAAGGCACACCCGCGATACTCAGCGATGCTTTTATTCCGAAACACAAAGACAGCGACAGCTTTACAGCAACCATAGAGCGTCTTGGGTATCGCTGTGATGTGACCAAATTAAAGACACTCGAGAATATAGATAAACACCCTCAGCCATGCTTTATTGAAATAGAGAATCTAAGTGCGATTTTCTTAGGCACCAAAGATGGAAAGTTGCTGCTGTTTGATTACACGAACAACAACACCATTGAATACCCAATGTGCAAAAAGCCCTGTTTGCTGATTGCGATTAGCGAATATTCTCGTCTGTTCCGCGAGCCACCTCCAGAATCGCAAGACAGAAGCAATTGGATTAAATACGCTTTCTATCGTTATAACAATGAACTTAAAAGCCTGATCATTCTCAGCTTCGTCATCAGTATTCTCGGTGCATTGCAGCCATTCTTTATTATGAGTGTATATAACTTCGCACTGACTTCGAGCTCCGAAGCCACACTCTATTGGCTAACCTTATTCGCCATTATTGTCGGCTTCTCTGAATACTTCTTTAAGAAAATGCGGGTCAACATCATTGCCACTTCCGGTAAAGACCTCGCCGTGCACATCTCGCAAGCCGTTATATCTAAGTTGCTTTGGCTACCCTATGCGATGACATCTACTGCTGGGGTCTCTTCTCAGCTAGCACGTTTGAAAGATATCGATACCTTCCGACGCTTGGTGACTGCCGAATCGACGCTCAGCTATTTTGATATGCCGTTTGTGATCGTATTTATCATCGCCATTGCTCTGATGTCTGGTACAGCGGCATTAGTGGTGATGGGTGGTTTAATCCTGATGTTAGTGTTCTGTATTTACTCTCGCTATATCTACTCGCAAGCCACATCCAAAAGTTCGCGCGCCAATGCGATGGTCTCGTATCAATGGAACGAAATCCTTCGTGGTATCAAAACAATCCAAGGCCTGCCTTTACTTCGTGTCGTTCAATCTCGATTCAGTGCATCGCATATGCAAAGCACCAGCGATGCAGAGAACGTTGCCGTGACTAACAGTAAGATTCAGGCCGCTGGCGGTAGTTTGATCCAAGTGATTGGCACAGCAAGTATCGTGACCGCGGTAATCGGCGTGATGGAAGGTACTTCTGATGCGGGTGCCATGCTCGCAACCGTTATTTTGGTTTGGAAAGCGTTAGGCCCAATCATGGGTATCTATAACTCAATTTCCAAGTTCCAATCGATCAAGGCTTCATCAGCACAGATAAACAACCTGATGTCGATGAATGACGACAAATTGACCTTAGAAAAAAGCCCACCTATTCGCCTGTTCCAAGGAAGCATTGTGGGCAGCGGAGTCAGTCACCGATATGCAGGAGCCGCAACGGGTTTAACTAACTTGGGGTTCAAAATCCCACCCAGTGCCAAAGTGGTCATTTGTGGCCCTACGGGCTGCGGTAAAACCACCTTAATTTCAATCATTGCTGGGTTAGAAGACCGCTATCAAGGCGCTGTATCTGTCGATGGTTACAACATTAAACAGTTCAATAGCTACCGTTATCGCACGTCGATTAACTACATCCCTTTCAATTTGCATATTTTTGAAGGCTCACTTGAGACCAACTTCATTTTACACAACGGACTGATTCCAACAGACAAGATGCAAGAGATGATCAGCTTCTTCGAATTAGATGAATGGCTTCCGGAAGGCTTGGCTACTCAGTTAAGCGTGGATAAATGCAAAAGTCTTCCGAATGGAATTCAACAAAAACTGCGTCTGGCACTTGGCCTAGGTAACTGTGAGCAATCTCTGATTATCATTGATGAACCGTTCAACGGTGCAGAGCAAGAAAACGCTCAATACTTTAATCGCCTGTTCTCCGATAAATTGTTGAATAAGACCGTGATTTTTTCTACTAACGACCCAGGTTTGATCGCAACATCAAACATGAGTTTAGTGTTAGAGCCGGATGGAAATTTGAAATATTTTGGCTTAACAGACAAATACTTAAACAGCTTAAGCTAAAACCTCAACGCTTAATCACAATTCGCTATTTAGGGAAATGGATATAATTGACAAATTCATAAGCGAGAGGGATGATTCGCCCCAATACCACAGGTAACAAGGAAGAATATGTACACATTCGTTGCAGACAAGCTTGATGTAGCTTACTTATCCGCAATTCCTGAAAACCACCAACTTCAGGAGTGCGATGTACCTGAAGAAGAGATGGAGCTTCGAGAGATCGTTGAGGTTTGGTATGAGTCTGCCTTCCTACCCGCTTTCAATCTTCAGAAAATAGACATTGAGAACAAAGCAGAGCTCACCATCGTACAAATGCACGTATTCAGCAATGATACGAGCACACTCGCCTTCCTACTAAAAAACAGAGTGTATCGCGCCGCACTTAACAGAATGCTCGGTATTTGGACATTAGAACCCTCTGCAAAAACCGTATTAGAGCAACTTCTTTTCGAATTAAGCCTCGATAACAATCGTCCTCATTAGTAAGCTTTTTAAGTGATTCATCAATAAGCATAAAATTAAACAAACTGCCAAACGCTATAAATTACTAATAAAAGAACGCATTTCAAAATAAGCTCTGGAATCACAAGAACTTATACCTCTCCCACACTTACGTAAAATTTACCGTTTCAAAGTTTCCATATCGGCATTTTTATTCTACTGTTTTTATATAACGACAGTTGGATGGATCCTTATATGGCGATTACGGTTTGGAATAACCTTTCAGTCAAACATAAACTCTTTGGCTTAGTTCTACTTCCCATTTCATTATTACTCTTCCTAGCAGGTAGACAGGCTTATATATTAACGACTCAGTTAACCGATTTTGAACGAACCAATCACTTATCTGTCTATCTTCAAGATATTTCTATTTTGTATAGAAGTACCTTAACCTCTAGCCCTGAAGAGTTTGCTACTCAAAGCAACCAAGTAAAGGCAGAACTTAAAAACCTGTCTCCCATCATTTTTTTAGACGCATCTGATGAAATGAATCAACTTGTTGCCGATTTCAGCGAAGCGACCTTATCGACGATGCAAGTGACTGACACTTACGATAAATTGGATGCCCTCGAATGGCAGAGCGATTTATACAAGCAACTGTTACTTGAAGTAGAGAAAGTCCCTTTTGAAAACACTAAACGTGAAATTCAACAGCACCTCACTGCCCTTCAACAACTTGAGTGGTTGATGTTTTGGTCGAACGAAGAGTTCAAGCTTGGTAGTTCACTGATTGAGATCTTCCAAATCAGCCAAGAGTACGACCCAGAACTCGCCGAACAGATCAAAACCTTGAGTGAAAGACAGCAATTGTTCTTAGAGCGCTTTGTTTCATTGAACGCCAACGAACATCAAGTTTCTTTGATGGTTGAAGTGTTTCGAAATGATGTGTTTGCTCAAAGCCAAGAGATAAGAAGCGCGCTACTCGACCTAAATACAATCAGCCAACTGACGCCACAAGAAGTGTCTGTCGGCTTAGAAGCGATGAGCGCACGGCTCAACTTATTACAAAGCCTTGGCGGCGTAATCAAGCAAGAGTTTCAACAAGAAGTTGAGCAAGCCATCTATGACGCGCAAATACAACGAACCCTGTTTATTTCAATCGTCGCTTTGCTGGCAGCGATTGTTATGGGTTTAACTCTTAGCTTGGCGAGACAAGTCACTAACAACCTTAATTTGGTGTTAGCTTTCTTAAAAAGCGAAAATGATGACACGCGCCCTTCTTTAGATAAATTAATCCAAGGTAAAGATGAACTCAGTCTGTTTGCTCAGCAAGTTGAACGATTGACCATCGAACGAGAGCTCGCGAAAGAGAGATTGACGGTAGCAAAAGAAGACGCAGAGAGAGCCAAAGAGGATGCCGAACACGCGAAAGACCACGCAATACAAGCCAGCAAAGCAAAAAGTAGCTTCTTGGCCAACATGTCTCATGAAATTCGCACCCCGCTCAATGGTGTTATTGGTATTTCGGAAATCCTCGCAGATACGCCGCTTACACCGACACAACGTGACTATGTTGATACGATCGAAACTTCATCCCAACTGCTCCTTAGCTTAATCAACGATATCTTAGACTTCTCTAAAATTGAGTCTGGCATGCTATTAATCAGCCCGCATTCTGCATCGATTAGAGAGTCGATATACGACATCGCCTCTATTGTGGCACCAAAAGCGAAAGAACAAAGAATATCGATTAACGTTGATATCAGCCCAGATACACCAGCACGCGTGATGATAGACGATCACCGTTTAAGACAGATCTTGATGAACTTTATGTCGAATGCGGTGAAGTTTACGGCTGAAGGTGGCGTCACATTATCAATTCAAACGCTCAACAAAGCAGATAACAATGCCACCATTCGATTTGCTGTACGAGATACGGGTATTGGTATCGATTCACTGCAACAAAAACAGATATTTGAACCGTTCGCTCAAGAAGACGATTCAACCACACGCCAATTTGGTGGTACTGGTCTTGGTCTAGCCATCAGTACACAGTTGGTAGAGCTGATGGGTGGTCAAATTCAACTCGACTCCGTCAAAGGTGAAGGAAGCTGTTTCTACTTCGACTTGGTATTGCCTGTTGACTTGATACTGCCAAAACCAAGTACAGCAACGGCTGATATTTATGTGCTGGGTAACGAAAACATGCTCTCCGAGCGAATAGAGTCCGACCTTAACCTTTATGGTTTGAAGGTTACCGATAAAACGAATGATATAACGGCAATTACAGAGCAGCTCTCCACTCAAAAACACACTAAACCTATTACTGTTGTTTTCGCCGAAGATGACGCATTCCTAGCTAATACCCACGCAGATAACTTAGAAAAGCTGCACCAAAACGGCATCACTATCTGTTTGATACGTTCCTTCTTAAGTGAGCCAGCGGATCTTGGTGACAGCGTTACTGCACAAGTCGCACAGCCCCTACTCGGCTTGCGTTTAATTAAAGCTATTGAGCTTTGTGATACTCGAGGTTTGGCGGAACTATCAGAAGCAAGCCAGACATCAGTCGAGATCCAACACAAAATCCTCATCGTTGAAGACAACAAGATCAACCAAAAAATTGCTGGTCTTCATGTCGGTAAAAGTGGTTTTGAATTCGAGTTCGCTAATAATGGTCAAGAAGCTGTGGACATGTTCACCGCTAATCCTCATTACGCGGCGATACTCATGGACTGCATGATGCCGGTTATGGATGGCTTTGATGCAACAAGCAACATCCGAAGAATTGAAAAAGAAACGGAAGCGACGCGACGCATCCCTATCATTGCATTGACCGCCAGTGTCATCGATGACGATATTCAGAGGTGTTTCGACGTTGGTATGGATGACTATGTACCAAAACCATTCAAGTTCGAAATGCTTAAAGAGAAAGTACTCACCGCGGTAGAAGCTATGCCACTACCAGCTTCCTATAAAGCTCAACCTAAGAAACAACCTGCAACTGTCACTCCAATTATCAACGGGGCTGCGACCAAACGTACTTTGCCTGAAGAAGCGGAACAAAACGCAATTCCGAGCAAATCAGAGAGAATCTTGCTAGTCGAAGACAACCGCGTCAATCAAAAAGTAGCTTCTATCATGCTGAAGAAGGCCGGATATGCCTTTGAAATTGCAGACAACGGACAAATTGCCGTTGATATGTACCAGAACGACAGTAGCTTCGACATTATTTTGATGGATTGCATGATGCCTGTTATGGACGGTTTCACGGCAACTAAGGAGATTCGAGAACACGAGAAAAACCAAGGCTTAAGCAAAACTCCTATTATCGCGTTAACCGCTAGTGTTATCGATGATGATATTCAAAAGTGCTTTGATTCCGGAATGGATGGATACGTAGCGAAGCCCGTAAGAAAAGAAAAGCTATTCCATCAAATAGAAAGTGCGACTTGTTAGGAGATACCTCATGGATTGGATTAGAACAATAAAAACACTTCCCCGCAGAGTCATGTTGCCAGTCGCGGTAGGGCTATTAGGAAGCTTGCTTTTTCTAAGCCCTGCTCACGCCGCTGAAGATTATGCCATATTTTCTTTAGACTCCGGATTTGAAGAGATATCAATAAACAAAGCGCGAAAGCTCTATAGTGGGAAAACTAAGCACCTCAATGGCAAACGTGTTGAACTGTCTGATTGGCCTGAGAACAGTGCCGAAAGAGAGGACTTTTATCAGCTTTTGCTTGGAAAAAATGCCGCTCAAATGAATGCACACTGGGCTGGTTTATCTTTTTCAGGAAAAGCGCGTTATCCAAGAGAAATCAAAACGGCGTCAACCGACAGCTTAGTCGACTGGCTTGATGACAAACCAAACCGTATTGGTTACTCCCCACTCTCTTCGGTTCCTCAAAATGCCAACGTTCTCTACGTTATAAGTTCGGAGAAATAATATGAAAAGAATAATTACGTCAGTGTTATGTGCCTCAATGGCCTCTCCGGCTTTTGCGAATATCGAACTTACCGATAATTTATCCTTGAGTGGCTTTGGCTCAACGTCTTGGGCAACATCGGATAACGATAATCCATTAATCATCAACCGCGGTTTTACTGATGAGAGCTGTTACGACTGTGATACCACATTTGGTGTTCAACTCGATTACTTCTACAACTCATTCAAAGCTTCCGTGCAAGTTGTCAAGCCACCCCAATATGATTGGAGTGAGCCGCAGCTAGAGTGGGCTTACTTAGGTTATGAATTTAATGACTTTGATGTCAGCATTGGTCGATTACGACTGCCACTGTTCCTTGCCTCTGAGTACTACTATGTAGGCCAAGCCTATATGACCGCGAGGCCACCGACAGAGGTGTATAACAGCGTTCTCGGAATCACAGCTTTCAATGGCATAAAAGTGAGCTGGACTCACGATGTCAGTGACGAAGCTACTCTTTTACTTACTCCGTTTATCGGCATAAAAGATAAAAATGACGTAGATTTCAACTCGACTACAAAACTGGAATTTGAAACCAACCGAATGTTCGGTGCAAACCTTCAATTAAGTGGTGATAACTATCGTTGGAACTTATCTTTCCTTGATTCAAATTTCGATCAAACGACAAAAATTGAAAACGTTGGCACGCTTCCAACAGCAGACAACCAACACATCCAACTTTGGTCGCTAGGCGCTGAATATGAATTTGGCCAAGCGGTATTGGCGAGCGAAGGTCAAATCAGTGACGTTTCTTCATCCATGTACGCCAGCCTAGGTTACCATTTAGGAGTATTCACACCTTACGTAGTATACGGCGCGCAATTTAACGCCAATGAGCACTTAGAAGGGAGTAGCTACTTAGTTGGTGTAGATTACGACTTGATGTCAAATATATCTATCAATGGTGAAATGCAATTCTTCGAAGCTCGTAGGTCAAACGGTGCCTTTATTGACGCCCCTAAAACCGATAAAGATGCATTGCTCTACACCATCATGTTGAGTTTTGTTTTTTAGCTCGAATTCAAATCGATGGTCACTTGCAGCAATTAAGATCCAAAAAAGCCAGTCGAATATTCGACTGGCTTTCTCAATAACGGTTTATCAGCTTACCATTAACCCATCTAAAGATTATGAGCTTGGCGCGATTCGTTTATCTTTCAACTGATCAATAACATAGTCAGGAGCTAATTTACCTAGCTCACCTAAGCAATCATCGGTCTTTTCATTTCCGTAGCGCACATAGATATCGCATACCGCGTATAGCTGCTCTGGAGAACCAGAGATCAAATATGCTTTCTCGAACGATTTAGTCGACTTGTCGATATCCAACTCTTCTTGTAATACCCCATTTAGGTACCAGTAGTAGCTGTTATCTTTCGCTAGCTTCGCAGCCACTTCAATCTCTTTGGCTGCCGCAGTTTTGTCTTCAAGGCGAACCAGAGTCAACGATTTCGAATAATGCAGAGCGGCGTTGTTTGGCACGCTCTCCAAACCACGATCTAATACTTCGACTGCTTGCTTATCTTTGTTCTGAGCTCGAAAATTATCTGCGTAGCTCAACCAAACTTGCGCTTCTTTTGGATGCGTATTGATCAGCTCTAGATAAACCGTTTCCGCCTTATCCCAGTCATTGTGCCAACGAAGCACATCAGCAAACAGTAATTGGTACTTTTCAGATTCTTGCGTTTCCAAGAAGCTAATAAGCTCTATGACTGGTGGTTCAATTTGTGCTTTCTGCTCGTCATCCAATGCATTGAAGTCACGGACTAGGTTTGACGTTGCCGTATGGCGAACCATGGTATCGCTGTCTTTTAGCAAGGGTGAAACTAACGCCCAGCGATGTTCAAGTTGGTAAGGTTCAGAACCGATAACCGCCGCTTCACGAACTTCAGGGTTTTGATCTTTTAAGCCTCTTGCCACCGCCACCAGCGCATTTTGGCTTGGATATGAAGCAAGCTCTTGCAGTGCACCAGTACGATTTTCAACAGATTGATTCTGATCTTGTGCCATGTAAGACAACTGTTGAATGCGGGTTTGAGTGTCCGTCATTTCAAGCACTTGATTGATATTTTGTGCTGGCGCGTCAACCGTTTGTTGAACGCTATTCGCAGCCATCGCAGACGTTGAAATTAATGCGGACGTTGAAATCAATAAAGCAACAGCCGTCGCTAAACTCTTCTTCATCATAGTATTACCTTAAACTGGAGAACTTAGCCTGTCCTTAGACTCGTATCTGATTAAATTTTTCTTGGACCTGTTGATCCAAAGAACGAGTTAAAACTTGGTCTCGAACGTAGCTTGTTGCGCCTGTTTTGCTCGATGCGCCATCAATACTGAGTCGCTGAATTTACCATGAGCAACCGGATGCCCCATCGCGCGAGCGATGTACGCCATCGACTTATCGACATGAGAAAAGAACTTATGCCAACCAGCACATAAGTAGTTCAAACCCGGTTCACCTACACGAGTTTTGATAAAGCGGTTCTTAGGGCACTCACCATGACAAGCGAACTTGTAATCACACTGCTGACATTGACTGGTCAGTGTACGGGATTTAGCAAAACCAAACTTTTGCTGTGGTGCGCTGTACGCCAAATCATCAAGTTTCTCGTGATGAATATTGCCAATCTTGTATTCAGGGTAAACATAATGGTCGCATGAAAATACGTCGCCATTTGGCTCCATTGCCAAGCCCTTTCCGCATATCTCATTCAAGGTACACAGTGGGTTCGGACGCCCAATCCATGTTTCTACGCTCGCTTCAAAATACTGAACAAACACCTTGCCGATGTCGTTCTTGGCCCACTCGTCAAACACAGAAATCAAGAAGTTACCCCAAGCCAAGTCCGACACACACCACGATTCCATGATTGAATCTTTATGGCCGGGGATCAGGCGTTTGTCGCCTTGTTTAAGCTGCTCGCTTACTTGGGATGTTTGTGGTGCAACCGTTCTAAAGGTTTTTTGCTCAACGATAGGGATAAACTGCATTTGTGGCGACTTCACCACATCACGTAAGAATCGGTACACTTCTAGTGCATTTTGACTGGTCAGGTTGTTCACGCAGGTTAACGTCGCGAATTTCACTTGGTGCTTGTGCAACAGCTCAACAGCCGCCATCACTTGTTTGAACGTACCACGACCGGCTCGGTTAGTACGGTAGGCGTTATGCAGCATCTCTGGGCCATCAATACTTAAGCCGACCAAGAAGTTATTCTTTGCTAAGAACTGTCCCCAATCGTCATTCAGTAACGTGCCATTGGTTTGTAAGTCGTTTGAAATCAATACACCTTCAGGTTGGTACTTCTTCTGTAGTTCAACCACACGTTCAAAATAGGCCAAACCAAGCATGGTAGGTTCACCACCCTGCCATGAGAAGATAATTTCTGGCGTGTTTTGACCTTCGATGTATTGTCGGATGTAGGTTTCTAACGTCTCATCATCCATTCTTGGAGAACTGCCTTTCTTGTACTCCAACAAATCTTGCTTACTTAGGTAGTAACAATATTTACAGTCAATGTTGCATGCTGCGCCAATCGGCTTAGCCATGACATGCAAGCGCTTAGACGCTTTACCGTTATATTGTGGACCTTGAGTAATATGCATGATTTACCTACCTATTTTAGTATTCTGGACCCATCATAATTCCTATTCGATCAGGTGACATGTTATACCCTTTATAACCAATAGGAATGACCTTAAACGTTAGAATTAGACCCTATTTCGAACATCTGAGGCACGTGATGAAATTTCTTAATTACAAACAGTTAGCAACAATTAGCAGCGTCACCATGACTATCCTTCTGAGTGGCTGTGCAAGCGTGCCTACACACCCCATCGCCCAACAAATTGACCAAGAGATGGTGTTGGTTGAAGGCGGCACATTCACCATGGGGTCGAACGGTCCAGAAGCGACCAAAGCAGAGCGTCCTGCACGTAATGTAACTGTAGATAGTTTCTATATTGCGAAGTTTGAGGTGACTCAAGAATTGTTCGAATCGGTGATGGGTTCATCTCTCAGTTATTTCCAAAACCCACAAGTTCCGGTCAATAACCTTAGTTGGCAGCAAGCAAACTATTTTGTTGAGCAGTTGAATGAATTAACGGGTGAAGAATACCGTCTGCCTACTGAAGCTGAATGGGAATTTGCAGCCAAAGGTGGCAATAAAAGTAAAGGCTATACTTACAGTGGTTCCAATAACTTAGATGATGTTGCGTGGTACTCAGCAAATTCTAAAAATAGCGCACATCCAGTCGGGCTAAAGAAACCAAATGAACTAGGCTTATATGACATGACAGGAAACGTGGGCGAGTTTGTTATCGATGCCTTCGATGACACCTTCTACCGATTCGGTCCAACAGACAACCCTAACAACGCAAAACACAGCGACGTCGGTTTATCACACAAATCGGTTCGCGGTGGCAGCTTTGCTTATGACGAAAATGAATCTGAAAGTTACCGTCGTGACTTCGCAAGCCAATCGATCACTATGTCAGATATGGGGCTGCGTTTAGTTAAGGATGTGAACTAGCTAACGAAGCGAACTAACTAAAGATGCCGAAGGTTATGGTTCACTAATCGTCACCAACAATACTAAAAATACGATTCGCACTGCACACACGTTACAAATCTGGCCAAACGTTGGAAACCTGACCAAACATTAGAACTCAGCGGCAACAGTGAATAAGGAAACTCTATGCAATACACCAAGCTTTCAGGACTAACCCTCGCGTTACTCTGCGCTCTCCCAGCTTCAGCTGAGGAAAAGCCAAATCTAGTCCTTCAAATCACGGTAGATGGCCTGCGCGCAGATCTAATCGAACGATATAAGCACAACTTCGGTGAAGGCGGTTTCCGGTACTTAATGGATGATGGTACCTACTACACCAACGCAAACTACCAACATGGCAACACGGAAACGATCGTGGGCCATGTGTCGCTTGCAACAGGTGCTCCACCGAGCGTACACGGCATGGTAGGTAACGTTTGGTATGACCGTAGCGAAGAACGTTTGGTGTATAACGTAGAAGACGGTAACTACCAAATGCTGACCTCTGGTGCAGGTGTCGATAAAGCAACAGAGATCGACCCAACGCAGAAGACAGCACAAGGCGATGGCCGCTCTCCAGAGCCAATACTCTCCACCACGTTTGGTGACGAACTGACGATTTCCAATAGTGGCAAATCAAAAGTATTCGGTGTATCAGTGAAAGACCGCGGCGCAATCTCATTGGCAGGACACAGTGGTAAAGCCTTCTGGTTCTCCAAAGCACAATCGGAGTTTGTCACCAGTAACTATTACTATGACGAGTATCCAGATTGGGTATCACGCTGGAACGAGAAAGCGATTGCTGCTCAGTATTCCAAACAGAAATGGGAGCTCTCATTACCGCGTGATAAATACACGTTGCAAGAACACGATACCGAACACAAAGTGAAACTCGGTGACTTCCAACGCACCTTCCCTCATCCTTATGGCCCGGCAAGTTACAAGTACTACAGCACAACGCTAACCGTCAGCCCTGCTGGTGACGAAATCACGGAAAACTTCGCTAGCACCTTGTTGATGCAAGAGAAGCTTGGCCAAGGCGACGTGACCGATTATCTGTCAGTGAGTTTCTCATCAAATGACTACGTGGTGCACCTTTACGGCCCTGAAAGCCTAGAAACAGAAGACAACCTTATCCGACTTGATAAGACTCTCGCTAAGCTTTTCAAAACCGTGGATAACCAAGTCGGGCTAGAAAACACATTGATTGTGCTGTCTGCCGACCACGGTGTACCTGAATCTTCACCTGCGGCAAATGCGCTTGGTTTCAATCAAGCTCAATACTTCAATAAAGACACACTACTCTCGAGTGGTGTTGAGAAACGATTGAAGGATGAATTTGGTTTAACCAAAGACGCGATTCGCTTGTACGCACAACCTTACATCTATCTGAATCATGATCTGATCGCTGAGAAGAAGCTTGATCTGGCTAAGGTCCAAGAAGCTATTGCGGATGAAATTGCAAAAGTGAAAGGTGTTGCGTTTGCTGTATCAAGTAGTGACATTGCGGCTAACCGAGTACCGGATACGCATGTGATGCAGCTAATTAAAAACAACTACCACCCTGCTCGTTCTGGCGACGTGTACGTAGTATTTGCACCGCGCAGCTACATTAACGACATGGAAGGCCTCCAAATTGCCTCTACACATGGTTCTCCGTGGAAATACGACACTCATGTGCCTGTGATCTTTGCAGGCTACGACGTTGAAGCTAAGAAGGTATCGCGACCAGTGACGCCATATGACATTGCGCCAACGCTTTCGAACAAACTGGGTATCACCCAACCAAGCGGGTCAATCGGAGAAGTGCTGCAAGAGATCACTGAGTAGACTCAATCTCTAAGGTTTCGTGAGCTAGATTTCGAATCCAGCACCCACTCAATAAAAGAGCCGTTTATCTGTTTCTGACTCACTAGGTCGAAACAAATAAGGTTCATCGCGCATTAGCGGGAACTAAAAACAAAAACGGTAGTAAGTGATATGGTTTAGTCGCCAAACAAAAATCATACACAAACTACCGTTTTCATGCCGAATCATACTTTCCTATCTTCATTCTGGGAAGGCTTTCAAAT